>JBOHXX010000008.1:0-26248 GCA_050737675.1 Pseudoxanthomonas sp. | reverse complement strand
GCGCGGGACGATGTAGCCCGACTTCCTACGCTGCTTGAGCCACAAAAAAGGCCCGGCTAATGCCGGGCCTTCGCCTTCCTGCGGCGGCCGGGACGGGAGGGAAGTCCCGCCGCGGCCGGGCAGTCAGAACTTGTAGCGCATGCCAAGCAGGAACTGGCGGCCAGTCTGGCTGTACTCCAGCGGCAGCTGCACGTCGGGATTGGAAACCCAGGATTCCTGCGCCTCGTTGGTGAGGTTGTTGCCTTCCAGGCTCAGCTCGAACTGGTCGTTGATCTTCCAGCGGATCGACGCATCCAGCACAGTGGTGCCGCTTTGCCCATGCACTCCGTTGCCCGCACTGTCGAAACCCACTTCCGTGCCCGGCACCTGGATCAGGTAGTCGGAACGGTTGGTGGCGGACACGCGTCCGGAGAAACGCTTGCCTTCATAGAACAGGGTGGCGTTCCACGAGGTCTTCGACAGGCCGGTCAGGTCTTCCTTCTGCGCCGCTACACCACTCGACAGCAGATACTGGATCTTCGAATCGACATAGGTGTAGTTCAACTGTGCACCGAAGTTGCTCCACGCACCGGGCAAGAAGGTGAACGGTTGAGTGTAGTTGACCTCGAAGCCGGTCAGCTTGCCGCCAGGCGTGTTGAGCGGCACACTGAACACGAAGTCGTCCGCGGCAGTGGCGCCAGTACCCGCGAGCACACTGTCATCCAGTCCGCTGGACGAGAACGGGCGGGTTTCGCGGGTCGTCTGGATAAAGCTCTCGATATCTTTGTAGAACACTGCCAGGCCGAGCATCGCGCCTTCGTTGAAATACCATTCGAAACCCAGATCGGCAGTCTTGGCACGCACCGGATCGAGTAGCGGGTTGCCGGCCGAAACCGTACGCGCCGAGCCGCTGACGCTGACGGTCACGCCAGGCGTGAGGCTACCGAGCGGCGGGCGCGACATCACCTTGGCGGCGCCGAAACGGATCAGGAAGTCGGGCGCAATCTCTGCGACGAGGTTCAGCGAAGGCAGCACGTCGTCGTACTCACGCGAGACCGTGACTGGTGTGAGTACCGTGGTAGTGCCCACGCGTGTGGTGGCGATGCCGCTCGCACTCTGGTTGGTGCGTACGTAACGCACGCCCAGGTTGCCTGAGAACGGGATAGAGCCGAGGTCGGTGGAGAACTCGCCCATCAGGTAGGCACCGCGGTCCTGTTCGCTGATCGCCTGGTCGCTTGCGACGAAATTGCTCAGCGCGTAGGTCCCACTATCGCTGAGGATGCCGAAGGTTTCGGCGATGCGGGAGAAATTCAACACGGCCCAATCATTGGGCGAACCGCTGAGCCCACTCAGACGGGCTACTTCGGTCATGTCGGCCGGGACTGCGGTGGTACCGCCAGTGAAGGTCGGCACGATGGTTTCAGCCGCGGTCCGCCGGCGCTCGGACGACGTGAATCCGTAGTTCTTCGCCTGGATACCGCCGCGCAGGGTCAGCGACGGATTCAGTCCCCACTCGAAATCGAGCTGGCCGGTGTCGAAAGTATTGGTAACCTGGTTCTGCCGGAGCCGGATCACGGAAAGGTTCCAACCATCCGGGCTTGTCGGGTCGAAGCCGTAGTTGAACACTGGCAGATTCGGATTGCCGCGGTAATCGTAGCTGTAGCCATCGACGTCCAGCTTGTCCATCATCACCGTCGCCTGGACAGGATTGTCGTGATCGGACTTGGAAGTGCCGACTTTGCCGGTGAGGCGGAAGTTGTCGCTGAAGCGGTGCTCGCCATCCAGGCTGAGCTGCTTGAACGTAGTGGTCCATTCGTCGTGGCGGCTTTCCGAGCGGATGTCCACGTTGTCGAAAAGGCCATAGACCAGCGCGCCGTTCTCGATCACGCCATCCCTGACCAGGATCTGCGGCTTGCCTGCGGCACCGGTCTTGCTGAGGCCATTGGCCTCGATGTACTTCTCGTTGCGCTCCGCGTCGATCTTCGAGTACAGGGCGTCCAGGGAAAACAGCGTGTCGGGCGATGGCTTGAACTGCAGCGAGGCGGTGACACCCAGGCGCTTCTGATCGTGTTCCTGCAGCGTGTAGCGGGGAAAGCGTGGCGCGTAAACGTTGGCAGCCAGCGCCGGCGTGTAGGGCGAGGCGGGGTTGAAGCCGCCGTTGGTCGTGCCTCCCGACCAGCGTACCGTGCCGGTTCCTTCGTCCAGGGTTTGGCGTTCGGAATAAGCCACGGAGAGCAATGCGCCGAACTTGCCGTCCGCCCAGCTGTTCGCGATCAGGCCAGCGAACCTTGGGCTGGTGGTATCGGAGGCATCGTTGAAGCTGCCCTGCAAGTTGGCAGAGGCGGTAAAACCGTCGTAGTCGAACGGGCGGCTGGTGCGCAGGTCGACAGTAGCGCCCAGCGATCCTTCCTCGACATCGGCCGATGCGGTCTTGCGCACGATCAGCTGCGAGAACAGGTCCGAAGCGAACACGTTGAAGTCGAAGCCACGTCCGCGGTTGGCACCGCCCTGGCCATCGCTGCTGCCGACCGAGCTCATCGCTTCCAGGCCATTGAGACGTACCCGGGTGAACTGCGGGCCCAGTCCGCGCACCGTGATGCTGCGGCCTTCGCCCGCGTCGCGAGCAATCACCACGCCGGGGATTCGCTGCAACGATTCGGCCAGGTTGAGGTCGGGGAACTTGCCGATGTCCTGTGCAACGATGGCATCCACCATGCCTTTTTCGCTGCGCTTGATGTCCAGCGCTTTCTCCAGGCTGGCGCGGTAGCCGGTGACGGTGACCGTATCCAGGGTCTCGACCGGTTCCGGTGCCGCCGTTTGCGCGGTACTGTCGGCAGCCGGGGTCGCCTCCTGGGCCAGGGCGGCCAGGGCATTGAATTGCAGGGCCAGGCCAATGGACAAGGCAAGTACGGTAACCGGTGTCTTCCGGTGATTGTTGCGAGTTTGCATGGATTCCCCTCCTCAAGGGCACATGATCTTTCTGGATTGCTTTTATGGTGAACAAGCTCGAATCTGGGTGCCTCTGGACCACTCCCAGAGGTAAAATGACACCGCTGGTCAAAAAAACCGTAACAGAGTGTGCGGTGCAGCAACAACTATTCGTTGCGGGGCCGTATGGTGTCCCCGGGACAATCCAGGGCCGACCTCCATCCGGAGCCGCGGACATCAGGTGAGGGAGCGGCAACATGCGTGGAAATGTCGTCTGTTTCGGGGAATTGCTGTTGCGCCTGAGTGCGCCAGGAAGACAGTTGTTGCTGCAATCGCCCGGTTTCGAGGCCTGTGTGGGTGGTGCCGAAGCCAACGTCGCGGTTTCGTTGTCCCGGTTCGGCCATCGCACGCGGATGGTTGGAGCGGTGGCCGACAATGCACTCGGCGCCGCGGCGACCGGTGAGCTGCGCCGCCACGGGGTCGACACAGGAGCGATGCAGACAGCGCCGGGGCGCATGGGCCTGTATTTTTTGACACCGGGAGCCATCCAGCGCCCGAGCGAGGTCCTGTACGACCGCGCCGACTCCGCTTTCGCCCGCGCCGGCGGTGGCGACCACGACTGGGCGTCCCTGCTGCAGGGCGCGGACTGGCTGCATGTGTCCGGGGTCAGTCCCGCGTTGGGCCAGGCGGCAGCCGATCGCACCCTGGAGGCGGTGCGCGCCGCCCGCGCAGCGGGGGTCCGGGTGTCCTTCGATGGCAATTTCCGGCCGCAGTTGTGGAAAGCCTGGGACGGCGATGCCGCCGGCATCCTGCGCGCGATCATGGCCGAGGCCGACCTGCTGTTCGCCAGCCATCGCGATATCGAAGTCGTGCTGGGCCAGTCGTTCGCGCAAGCCACGGCCGAGCAGCGCTTCCTGGCTGGAGTGGAGGCGGCTTTCGCGGCTTTCCCGCGCTTGCACCGGATGGCGGCGACGATCCGCATCCAGCGCAGCGTCGACCACCATGCCCTATCGGCCATCGACGCGAGGCGCGATGGATCCAGCCATGCCACCCCGGTGCATGAACTTCCATCCATCGTCGACCGCATCGGCACCGGCGACGCTTTCGCCGCCGGCGTGCTGCATGGCGCGATCACCGGCATGGACGATGCGGATGGACTGCACTTCGGCCTGGCCGCAGCCTGCCTGAAGCATTCGCTGCCGGGCGACTTCAACCTGCTCGGAATCGCCGAAGTGGAGGCGTTCCTGGGTGGCAACGGGTTCGATGTAAAGCGATGAACGGGTAGGGCGACGGCCCCGGTTTCAGGCCGGGTTCGCCACTTCCGCGCCATGGAAATGCCGCTTGAACGCGACCTCGCCGGTTGGCGCTGCCTCGAGTTCGCGCGCGTAGCGATGGCCTTCGTAGACCGCGTGCACGATCAGGCCGGGGGCGAGCGCATCGCCGAGGCAACGGACCGAGCGTACGCCCGCATCGACCCATTCTGATTCACGCAGCCGCAGTTCCTGGTACAGCGCGTCCTCGGGAACGCGCGCGGTGATCGTCACCACTGCATCGCAGGCCAGCGCGCGCGGCTTGCCGCTCCAGACGTGTTCCAGCAGCAGGCCGGCGTCGTCGAAGCCGGTGATGTTGTGGGCGACGACCTGCTCCACGTCCAGTTCCGCCATCCGAGTCTGGATATGCCGGTAGTCCAGCGTGTGCACGCTCCACGAGGCGATGGTGTCGTCGGCGGTGAGGTAGACCACGTCGCAACCCTGCTTGCGCAGCGCTTCGGCGATCACGCTGCCCAGGTAGAAATAATCGTCGTCGAAGATCACCACCCGGCCTTTCGGCAGGCGGCCTTCGAGGATGTCGTCGGGGGTGAAGACGCGATCGTTGTCCGCGAATCCGGCGATGCCGAGGCCATTGCTGCGGCCGAAGCCATCGCGCCGCCAGTGGCAGCCGGTGGCCAGGGCCACGTGTTCGGCGCCGAAGTCGAGTACGTCCTGCGCGGTCAGTTGCGAGTCCAGGTAGACACCGACATTGGAGAGCTTGCCGATCTGGCCGACGCGCCAGTCGCGCACCCGCGCCCACTCGGACAGTCCGGGCAGGCGCGATTCGCGGGTCACGCGGCCGCCGAGTTCCTTGCGGCCTTCGGCGAGGTTCACTTCGTAGCCGCGCTGGCCCAATGCACGCGCGGCTTCCAGTCCGGCCGGACCAGCGCCGACCACCAGCACGCGCGATTGCGAAGTACGCGGCGCGATCTTTTCCGGATGCCAGTCCTTGCGCCATTCCTCGCCCATGGTCGGGTTCTGGGTGCAGCGGATCGGCGAAATGGTCATGTCGCCGGACACGCAGATGTTGCAGCCGATGCATTCGCGGATGTCGTCGATGCGGCCTTCCTCGATCTTCTTCGGCAGGAAGGGATCCGCGATGGAAGGACGCGCGGCGCCGATCATGTCCAGCACGCCGCGCTTGAGCTGAGAGACCATCGTGTCCGGCGAAGTGAAGCGGCCGACGCCGACCACCGGTTTGGTCGTGGTCTTCTTGACGAAATCGATGAACGGTTCCTGCGCGCCCTCGGCGGCGAAGCGCGAGGGTACGGAATCGTTGTACCAGGCAGCGACGTTGACGTCCCACAGGTCGGGAATTTCGGCGAGCATGCCGACGATGTCGCGCGCTTCATTCAATTCCACCCCGCCGGGACCGAGCAGTTCCTCGGTGGCGAAGCGCAGGGCCACGGCGCAGGTGTCGCCGACGGCGTCCTTCGTATCCTGCAGCACTTCGCGCAGCAGGCGCACGCGGTTTTCCAGCGAGCCGCCGTATTCGTCCGTGCGCTGGTTGCGCCTGCGCTGCAGGAAGTGCATCGCCAGCGACAGGTCGTGGCCGGCGTAGACGTAGATGATGTCCATGCCCGCGCGCTTGCCGCGGATCGCGGCCTCGCGGTGCCAGCGCCGGTATTCGCGGATGTCGTGCAGGTCCATGGCCCGCGCCTGCGACGGATAGCCGTACTTGGATGGCTGGTGCGACGGCGCCAGCAGCACTTCGCGCGAATACAGGTTGGATGCGGTCGGGCCGTTGTGCGAAAGCTCCAGCGCGGCCAGCGCGCCATGCGCGTGGACCTTGTCGCACATCAACGCCAGCGCGGGGATGTCACGGTCGTCCCACAACCGCGCTTCCACATACGGAGTGAGATCGCTGCTCGGGTGGATCTCGCATTCTTCCGTCGAGACCACCGCCCAGCCGCCTTCGGCCTTCATTTCGCGCATGGCCGCATGCGCCAGCGGCATGGCGTGGCCCATGCCATTGCAGTGCGGCACCTGGAAGAAGCGGTTCTTGGCCGTCACCGGCCCGATCCGGATCGGGGTGAAGAGAATGTCGTAGCGTGGATCGCGGGGCATGGGCATGGGTATGGGTATGGGTATGGTCAGGACCGGTTGAGGCGGGCGCGCAGGATGCGCATGAAGATGTAAAGCGGCAAGCCACAGGCGGCCAGCACCAGCGCCATCATGAAGGCCTCGTGGCCCATGCCGATGAAGGCGAAGATCGAATACGCGGTTCCCAGCACTGCGATCAGCAACAGACCGCGTACGCCCTTGTCGTCCAGGCGCTTGCCGCGCTTCCACAGCACCGCCAGCGCGATCGAGCAGCACAGGTACAGCGGCAGGTTGGCCGCGGTGACCACCTGGCTCAGCACGGTGAAACCATTCACCAGCGACTTGCTGTAGTTCATCAGGATCATGGCGCTGGCCAGCAAGCCGGTAATGACCAGGGCGAAGGCCGGTGCGCCACGCCGATTGTTGCGCGACAGGAAAGCGGGCAACACGCCGTTGTCGGCCATGGTCCGGGTCAGCTCGCCAACCAGCAGGGTCCATCCGTTCAATGCGCCCAGCCCGCTGACGACCACGAACACGGCCAGCCACCGGCCCGTACCTTCGCCGACGAAACGGTCCATCAGCAGCGCGAATGGCGCCGGCGAAGCGGCCAGTTCCTGCGACGGGATCAGCAGTAGCGGGACGGTCGAGACGATCAGGTAGATCGTCGCTATCAGCAAGGTGCCGAAGATGGTCGCGCGCGGAATGGTGCGTCCGGGATTTTCCACCTTTGACGCGGGCACCGTGGCCGACTCGATGCCGAGCATCGCGAACAAGGCTATGGTCGAAGCGGCCATCGAGTCGGCCAGGCTGATCGGTTGGGTCGGCAGATGCGCTACGTAGGCATGTGGCGATTTCACCAGCATCCACGCGCCGAGCACGGCAATGGCCAGCATCGGCAGCAGCTTCAGCGCGGTGGTCAGGATCTGCACGCTGCCGCCGGTGCGCACGCCGAACAGGTTGATGGCAACGAAGGTCCACAGCAGCGCCAGCGCGAACAGCGAAGGCTGCAGGTGCCCGAGTGCGGGAAAGGCCGCGGTGATGTAGGCGACCACGCCGGTGGCCAGCGCGGCATTGGTGATCCACAGCGACACCCAGTAGCACCACATGGCGATGTAGGCGGGCAGGTCGCCTAGGGTGCTGCGCACGTAGCCGTAGGGACCGTCCGCGTTGGGCAGTTCGCGCGCCAGCCGCGCGAACACCCGCGCCAGCGCGATGCAGCCGACCACAACGATGCCCCAGCCAATGGTCGCGTTGAATCCGTACGGGGCCAGCGAGGCGGGAAGCAGGAAGATGCCCATGCCGATGGTGTTGCCCACCACCAGCGCGGTGCAGGTCCAGAAGCCAATTTTCCGGGTGTCGTTCATGCGGCCTCTGTGAAACGGATGTCGGTGATGGGGAGTGTGCCTGTCGTAACCACGGCGACGAGGGTCATCTGCATCATTCCAGCGCGACCGGTTGCCCGCTCTTCACCACCCCACGCACCTTGCGCAGGCATTCGATGTCCTGCAGTGGATCGCAACCTACCGCGACCAGGTCCGCGGACTTGCCCACCGCTATCGATCCGATCTCCTTTTCCTTGCCCAGCAGCCGCGCCGAGCTGATCGTCGCCGATTGCAGGGCCTGCAGCGGGGTCATGCCGTACTTCACCATGTAGGCGAACTGGCGCGCGTTGTCGCCATGCGGGTAGACGCCGGAATCGGTGCCGAAGGCCAGGTTGACGCCCAGCTTGACCGCCTTGCGGAAGCCCTCGCGCTGCGCGTCGGTGGTGTCCAGGTTCTTGCGCAGGATCTCTTCCGACCAGCCGTCCGCGCGTCCGACGGAATCGATGTAGTCGCCGTCGTAGATGTCGGCGACCAGCCAGGTGCCGTGTTCCTTCATCATCGCGATGGCTTCGTCGTCCATCAGCGAGCCATGTTCGATCGAACGCACCCCGGCGCGGATCGCGCGCTTGATGCCTTCGGCGCCATGCGCATGGGCGGCGACGAAGGTGCCGTGCCTGGCGGCTTCCTCGACGGCGGCGCGGATCTCGGCTTCGGTGTACTCCGACTCACCCGGCTCGGTACCGGCAGCGAGGACCGCGCCGGTGGCGATGACCTTGATGAAATCCGCGCCGTGGTCCAGCAGATAGTCCACGTGCTTGCGGATCTCGGCTTCGTTGTTGGAAACGCCGAGGCGGAACTCGGGCGGGACCACGGTCCCGGCGGGCAGACCGGTGATCTCGCCGCCACCGCCATCGATGGTGATGTAGGCGCCGGCGACATACATGCGCGGTCCCGGCACCAGTCCGGCGTTGATCGCATCGCGCAGGATCACGTCCGACAGGCCGCGGAAAACGCCGACATCGCGCACCGTGGTGAAGCCGGCCTGCAGGGTGACACGTGCGTTCTTCGCGCCGATCAGCGCATCGCGGCCGGGGTTGCTCTTCAGCGGCGTGGCGGGATCGGCGTAAGGGCCTTCGTCGGCGATATGCGTGTGCATGTCCATCAGGCCCGGCACCACGGTATAGGCGGACCAGTCGATCACGCGTCCGCTGGCGGTCGATGCATTCCACGCGGAAATCGAAACGATCCTGCCATCCTCCACGCCGATGGCCTGGTCGGCCAGCACCTTTCCGGTCTCGACGTCGACCACGTGGCCGGCATGCACGGTGCTGCGTTCACTGCCGTGGGCCGCGAAGGCGGACAGCGACAAGGCCAGGGCGGCGAACAAGGAGGCGTTGCGGAAATTCATGGAGTCGCTCCGGCGTCGTCGGCATAGGCCGCACGCAATAAATTCTGGAAATGCCAGACGCCGCTTTCCCGTTTCGGGCAGAGGCGGCCGGCGTCGTAGAAGCCGGAAGCCAGCCCCTTCTGCACCGACTCGCAGATAGTGATGTCCTCGGCCTGCACTTCGTCGCTGAAGGACTGGTCGGCGGCGATCCGGGCCATCGCCTGCTCGTCCTGCGCGTAGTAGTAGTCGAATTCCACCCGGCAACGCCCCGATCCCAGCGGCAGGATGCGGTTGGTCTGCAGGCGGCCGGGCATGATGTTGAGCATCACGTTGGGATAGACGTGGTAGTAGAACGCCTCGCCTTCGCCATAGGCGCCGCCGCTGTCGCGCAGCGGCGAGTTCTGCAGCGAATACCAGGGGAACAGTTCGGTGTCGTAGGCGCGGTAGTCCAGCACCTTGGACAGACCGGGATGCACGTGCGGCAGGTGGTAGCCCTCGAGGAAGTTGTCGATGTAGACCTTCCAGTTGCAATCGATATCGTAGGAGTCGCGACGCAGGTAGCGCATTGCCGACAGATCGATCGGGGCGATGCGTTCGATGATGCCGCCGTAGATATCGTCGAAATCCGGCACCGAATCGTCCAGGGCGACAAATACCAGGCCCTGCCACTCATGCACGCGCAATGGCGGCAGGCGGATGTCCTCGACCTTGAAATCCTGCGCCGCCTGCATCTCCGGCGCGCTGCGCAGCTGGCCTTCCAGGGTGTAGGTCCAGCCGTGGTACTTGCAGTGCAACGCACGCGCGCCTTTTCCATTACACAGCGCCAAGGGGCCGGCACGATGGCGGCAGACGTTGGGGAAGGCGCGCAGCACGCCGTCCTGGTCGCGGACCACGAGCACCGGCACCTCGCCGATCCGCTCGACCACATGGTCGCCGGGTTCGGCCAGTTGCGCGTGATGCGCGACCAACTGCCAGCTACGTGCGAATACCGCACGCTGTTCCATCGCCAGCATGTCCTCGCCGAAGTAATAGCGCGCCGGCAATGCGCTCGCCAGTTCCAGTTCTTTTGCCGCATCAACTGCCCGCATCGCATCCTCCCCAGGTTGTAAGCTTCAGGCCCGGCCGGCCTGTTGTGGAGCATCCATGATCCGTTCCCTAGTAGCCATCGCATTGTGCGCGTTCTGCGCGCTGGCGTCCGCCGCCGAACCGCGTGCACGCGACCTCGGCATCCCGTTCGAAGGTTCGCCCGGCCCGCTCGATGCGATCACCGATGTCGCCGGCATCACCGTCGGCCAAGTGACCTTGATCGAGGATCTCGCCAGTGGCAAGAAGGTGCGCACCGGTGTCACCGCAATCCTGCCGCGCGGTCGCGACACTTTCGACACGCCGGTGTTCGGCGCCTGGTTCGCGCTCAACGGCAATGGCGAGATGACCGGCACCGCATGGATCGACGAATCCGGGCAGGTGGAAGGCCCAGTGATGCTGACCAACACCCACAGCGTGGGCGTGGTCCGCGACGCAGTGATCGCCGAGCGCGTGCGCGCCGGCGGCGCCGATGCATCTGGCTACTGGTGGTCGTTGCCGGTGGTGGCGGAAACCTGGGATGGTGAGCTCAACGACATCAATGGTTTCCATGTGCGCCCGGAGCATGTGGCCAAGGCGCTGGCCGATGCCAAGGACGGCCCGGTCGCCGAAGGCAACGTCGGCGGTGGCACCGGCATGATCTGCCATGAGTTCAAGTGCGGCATCGGTACTGCGTCGCGGGTGGTCAAGTCCGATGCCGGCGGCGACTACACCGTTGGCGTGCTGGTCCAGGCCAACTACGGCATGCGCGACAGCCTGCGCATCGCCGGCGTGCCGGTCGGGCAATACCTGCGCAACGACCGTGTGTACAGCCAACCCGACCCCAAATCCGAGACCGGCTCCATCATCATCGTGGTCGCCACCGATGCGCCGCTGCTGCCGCACCAACTCAAGCGCATCGCCAAGCGCGCCGGCATGGGCCTGGCGCGGATGGGGAGCTATGCGGGCAATGGTTCCGGAGATATCTTCCTGGCGTTCTCCACCGCCAATGCGGGATCGCTGAAGGGCGATGCGGTGTCGCAGGCCAGCTTCGTCGGCATGGACCACATCGACGGGCTGTTCGAGGCCACGGTGCAGGCCACCGAGGAGGCCATCGTCAATGCGATGGTCGCGGCGCAAGACATGCAGGGCAACGATGGGAAATACGCGAAGGCGATTTCGCATGCGGAACTGGTGAAGCTGATGAAGAAGTTCGGGCGTTATTCGCCGAAGCGCTGACGATTCATCTTTATCGCAATGGGACGGCATCGCTTGCATTCAAGGTTTCAGGAACCGGTCGTACCACGCCAGGTTCCGCTCCAGCCGGTCGCGCAAATAGCTCGGCACGGTCAGTCCATGATTCTCGCCCGGGTAGATCACCAGCTGCGTTGGCACCTCAAGCGAGCGTAGTGCCTGGTACATCTGCTCGGCGCCCAGGCAGGGCACGTTGTAGTCCGCTTCGCCGCACTGGAACAGGGTCGGGGTCTTTATCCGGTCCGCATGCAGGAACGGAGTGCTGGCGCGGTCGTACTGCTTGCGGTCGTTCCAGGGCGTACCCAGCTCGATCTCGTATTCGCGGATGTACTGGTCGTGGCCATACATGGCGTACATGTTGGAGGCGCCGGCGCCGCTGATCGCGACCTTGAAACGGGTGTCGCGCGCGATCACCGCGTTGGTCAGGATGGCGCCATAGCTCCAGCCGCCGATGCCGAGGCGTTCGGGATCGGCGATACCCATCTCCACCACGTGGTCGGCGCCGGCCAGCACATCGTCCGCGTCCTTGTTGCCCCAGTCGGCATAGATCTCCCTGGCGAAATCGAAACCGCGGCCGGAGCTGCCGCGTGGATTGATCGCGACAATGGCGTAGCCCTGCGCCGCGTACCCCTGCCAGTCGGGCATGAATTCATGGCTGAATTGATAGACCGGTCCGCCATGCAGGCGCAGCAGGGTGGGATAGCGCTTGCCTGGTTCGTAGCCGACCGGTTTCACCAGCAGGCCTTCCAGCGGTGTTCCGTCCTTGGCCTTGAAACGGATCTTCTCCACATCAGCGAGTTGCTTGTTCGCCAGCCATTCATTGTGCTTGCCGAGCGCACGCAATCCCTTCGTCTCGACCGCGGAGATTTCATAGGGGTTGTGGTCGTCGCCGCCAAGCACGACGATGCGTCCCTCGGCCGAAACGTCCAGGTCGTAGTCGAAACGGTCGCCATGGGTCAGGTCGGTGACCTTGCCCTCGGCCAGGTCGATGCGCGACAGGTGCGTGACCAGGCTCTGTTCGATCAAGGCATAGAGGCTGTTGCCATCAACCGACCAGCGCGGCTTGGTGAAGCAGCGGTCGATCGGCGCCGGGATCGTGGCCTTGCCGCTGGCGACGTCCACCACCGCCAGTTGCCACGGCGCGTAATAGATCCATTTGTCCTCGTCGCTCTGCAGGTAGGCGATGCGCGTGCTGTCCGGACTCCAGGTCGGGCGCGTTTCCCAGTATGGGTCCAGGTCTGAACCGGGGAAGGTGGTCAGCTGGCGCTCGCTGGCTCCGGCTTTGGGTTCGATCACGTAGATATCGAAGTTGAGGTGACGATCCGGATCCGCGCCGCGTTTGGTCACGTAGGCAACGAGTTTGCCATCCGGCGACCACGCCGGCAGTTGCTCGTCGTGCGCACCGGAAGTGAGTTGTGCGACTTTGCCGCTGGCGAGGTCGAATAGATAAAGGTGCTTGCGTCGCGAGCCCAGGTAGCCGCTGCCGTCTTCCTTGAACTGGTAACGGTCGGTGACTATCGGCGGCGGGTTCTTAGGTTTCGGCGTGCCGGCGGGGAATTCCGGATCCAGCGCGATCACCGCAAGCCACTTGCCGTCAGGCGACCAGACGAAATCCTCCACGCCGTCGGCGAAATTCGTCAGCCTGCGCGCCTTGCCGCCGGCCGCGGGCATCGTCCATACCTGCGTAGTCGCGTCTTCCTCGTCTTCCCCTACCTGCTTGCGGTCGGAGAGGAACGCCAGCGACTTGCCGTCCGCCGACCATTGCGCCCGCCACTCGTTGCTGTCGGGCGTGCGAGTCAATTGCGTGCGCTGGCTGCCGTCGAAGCGCACGCGCCACAGGTCGGATTGGGCCTTGTCTTCCTGCAGGTTGGCG
Source organism: Pseudoxanthomonas sp. (assembly GCA_050737675.1). Lineage (GTDB taxonomy): Bacteria > Pseudomonadota > Gammaproteobacteria > Xanthomonadales > Xanthomonadaceae > Pseudoxanthomonas_A. Next base: position 13,090 of record JBOHXX010000008.1, on the reverse strand, counting down.
GTGGTGACCGTATAGACCAGGCTGTCGCCATCGGGGGCGAATTCGGGTTCGGTCAGGTCGGCCAATCGCGCAAGATCCGATGGCAGGAAACGCGGGTCGGGCAGGGTGGCTTGCGCGCAGCAGGCGAAGGCGGCCAGCGACAACGTGGCCAACAGCAGCGCAAGCAAGCGCAACGTCTTCATCGCCTGCCGCACAAGGCCTGGTGCAGGCTGGTCCTGATCATTTCCATGGCTTCATCGACTTCGGCGACGCTCACGTTCAACGGTGGCATGAAGCGCACCGTGCTGGCGCCGCAGGACAGCAGCAGCAGGCCGTTGTGGAAGGCGCGGGTGACCACGTCGTCGCACAGGCTGCGCGCGGGGGTCTTCGCCTCATCGCCTTCGATCAGTTCCATGCCGATCATCAGTCCCTTGCCACGGACCTCGCCGATGCACGGATAGTCGCGCGCCAGCTCCTTCAACCGGGCCATGAAATGCGCGCCGACGCTGGCCGCGTTGTCGACCAGGCCGCCACGGACCAGGTCCAGCGTTGCATTGGCCGCGGCGCAGGCCAGTGGATTGCCGCCGTAGGTGTTGCCGTGCGCGCCGCGCTTCCATTGCGACATCAACGATTTCCTCGCCACGACCGCGCCGATCGGCAGGCCCGAGCCCAGGCCCTTGGCCAGGGTCATGATGTCGGGGGAAACGCCGGAATGCTCGCAGGCGAACATCTTCCCGGTACGGCCTACGCCCGATTGCACTTCATCGAAGATCAGCAGGATGCCGTGTTCGTCGCACAGCGCGCGCAGGCCGGCCAGGAATCCGGCTGGCGGCACCACGTAACCGCCTTCGCCTTGCAGCGGTTCGACCAGGATCGCTGCTACTTCCGCCGCCGGCACATTGCGTTCGAACAGCATGCGCAGGTAATCGAGCACAGACTTGCCCTGGTCGTCGCCGGCGAACAACGGCCGGTAAGGATTCGGGTAGGGCACATGGGTCACGCCCGGCATGGTCGGGGCGAAACCGAGCTGCTGGGTGTACTTGCTGGAAGTGAAGGACAGCGAGCCCATGGTGCGGCCATGGAAGCCGCCAAGGAAGCCGATGAAACGAGGGCGCTTCGTAACGTAGCGCGCCAGCTTCAACGCGCCTTCCACCGCTTCGGTGCCGGACTGGCACAGGAAGCTCATCGCCGGTTCGGTCATTGGCGCGACCGCGGCCAGGCGTTCGCCCAGCGCGGTCATGTTCTCGTGCCAGTAGTCGCTGGAGATGTGCAGGAAATCGTCGGCCGCCGCCTTTACCGCGGCAACGACTTGAGGATGCGCATGGCCGGTGGCGCAGACCGCGATGCCGGCGGCGAAATCGAGGAAGCGGTTGCCGTCCACGTCCCACACTTCGGTACCACGGCCATGGGCCATCACGAACGGATAGTCGCGTGGGTACGAGGGCGAGATGACTTCGGCATCGCGCGCGATCATCGCGCGCGCTTTTGGGCCGGGAAGTTCGGTCTTGAGGTGCGGACGAGCGGGGGAAATGTCGTGCATGGGAACCTTGGGTACGCGTGGATATCGGGGGAGGGGGGATTACAGGGGAAGCGCCACCGGCTGCGCATGCGCTGCACGGGTGCGCGCGTGCAAGGCGCGCAGGGTTTCGAGTTCGCGCGGGGTGGGGGGATCGATAATGCCGACATGCTCGGCCAGCGCGAGCGGCCAGCCGACCGCGGCGCGGGCTTCCTCCACGCCGATGCCGGAAAACAACGCGCTCAACTGCAGTTCCTGGGTGCGCGGATGAGGGGCCAGGGTGCCGAAGTCGCTGATCACCACGCGCGGGCCGCCGCCGGGTGCGGCGGTGCGCGCCCGCGCGCCCGATCCGCCCAGGTAACCGGCGCTGGTGCGGAAATCCAGGCGTTCGACGAAGCTGCGTGGCGTGGCCTTGAGCATGACGAAGGTCTGTCGTGCGTGCGTGGCGATTTCCGGCGCGCCGCCGGCGCCGGGAAGACGCGTCTGCGGCGAGTCGTAATCGCCGATCACGGTGCTGTTGAGGTTGCCGAAGCGGTCGATCTGCGCGGCGCCGAGGAAACCGACATCCACTCGCCCGGCCTGCAGGTAGTAGCTGAATATTTCCGGCAACGGCACCACGTAGGCGGCAGTCTGGGCCAGTTCGCCATCGCCGATCGACAGCGGCAATACTTCCGGGCGGGTACCAATCGTGCCGGACTCGTAGACCAGCACGATGTCCGGTGCATGGGTCAGCCGGGCCAGGTTGCAGGCCGCGCTGGGCAGGCCGATGCCGACGAAGCAGACGCAACCGTCCCACAGCAGGCGCGCCGCGGCGATGGTCATCCATTCGTCGCGGGTGCAGGCGCTCAAGCCGCTCTTTCCAGCAGGCTGCCGAGGAAGCCGCGATGGTCGGCGCTGTCCAGCACGTGCTCGCCCATCCACGCCAGGAAAACCTCGCGATCGCGTGCGATCGCATCCCAGTCGCGGTAGAAGGCGTTGTCGCGTTCGTAATAGCCCTGCGCATACGAAGGGTAGGCGCCACCCGGGCAATGCACGATCGCACCGACCACCCAGTGCGGAAGCAGCATGCCGTTCATTGCCGGCGACAGGTTGTCGACGATTTCCTCCACCGTGACCAGCAGCGACTTCGCGGCCAGCGCCGCTTCGCGCGCGGCGCCGACTATGCCGTGCAGGGCGACGTTGCCCTGGCGATCGGCGCACTGCGCATGCAGGATGGTGACGTCGGGGTTGATCGCAGGCACGGCGGCCAGCGATTCGCCGGTGAAGGGGCATTGCACGCGGCGGATGTTGGGGTTGTGCGCCGGCAGGTCGGTATCCAGATAGCCGCGCAATACGCCGAACGGCAGCCGTGCCGCGCCCGCACAGAAGGCGGCGGCCATGCCGGCATGGCTGTGTTCGTCCAGTTGCAGCGGATGCGGCCATTTTTGTTCCACCGCATCGCGCAGCCGATGCAGGGAGCCGACGCCCGGGTTGCCGCCCCAGGAGAAGGTCAGCTTGCGCGCGCAGCCCATGCCGATCATCTGGTCGTAGACCAGGTCCGGGGTCATCCGCACAAGATGTAGGTCGTGGCGGCGCTGGCGGATGATCTCGTGTCCGGCGGCGAAGGGAATCAGGTGGGTGAAACCTTCCAGCGCCACGCAGTCGCCGTCCTGCACGTGTTCGGCGATCGCATCGGCCAGCGACAGGAAGCGCGCGCTCATTCCACCACCGTCCGCGATTGTTCGCGCAGGTACTGGGCCAGGTAGTGGAACGAGGCGATGGCCTTGCCGGTGGTGCCCGAACCTTTCCAGCCGCCGAACGGTTGGTAACCGGGCCAGGCGCCGGTGGTGGCGCCCTGCGGCCGGTTGGCATAGGTGACACCGGCTTCGATGTGGTCGAAGAAATATTCCAGGTCCTCATCGTTTCCGTAGCAGCCAGCGGTCAGGCCCAGCGGCGAATCGTTGGCCAGGCGCAATGCTTCCTCGCGATCCTTGACCCGGCACAACATGACGATGGGCAGGAACATTTCCTCGGCAAAAAGCGGATGCTCGGCCGGCGCTTCGGCCAGGGTCGGGGCGACGAAGTTCCCATGCGCGAGTTCGCCTTCTTCAAGACGCTGCGCGCCGGCCAGCACGCGTCCGCCATGTGCGGAAAGCAGCGCCGAGCAGCGCGCGTAGTTCTGCAGCGCCTTGGCCGTGGTCACCGGGCCCATCCAGTTTTCCTGCAGGCAGGGATCGCCGATCCGCAATGCGCGGATCTTGGCCAGCAGCTTTTCGACCAGCGCATCGGCGACGCCTTCGTCCACGTACACGCGCGACAACGCCGAGCACTTCTGCCCGCTCATGCCGAAGGCCGAGCGCACGATGCCGGTGGCGGCGCGTTCGAGGTCGGCATTGGCGGTGACCACGCAGGCGTTCTTGCCGCCCATCTCGGCGATGCAGGGACGCGGATAGATCCCTGCCGCCATGCCGCGATAGATATGCATGCCGACCTCGAATGAACCGGTGAAGGTCACCCCGGCGGTGCGCCGATGCCAGACCAGGACTTCGCCGACTTCGCTGCCGCTGCCGTTGAGATAATTGAACACGCCGGCAGGCAGGCCTGCATCGCGCAGGCAGTCGGCCAGTAGCCGGCCCGACCATGGCGTATCGCTGGCGCTCTTGAACACCACCGTGTTGCCGGTGACCAGCGCCGCCGCGACCGGGCCGCCAGCCAGCGCGAACGGAAAGTTGTACGGCGCGATCACCACCCAGGCGCCGTACGGGCGCATCACGCTGCGGTTGCGGGATTTGAAACCGGTCAGCGGATCGTCCGGCAAGACATGGTCGAAGCCCTCGTTGCGTTCGAAATCCTCGGCGTAATGGCGGAAGAAGTCCGCGGTTTCCTGCACTTCGCCCAGCGCTTCCATCCGGTTCTTGCCGACCTCCAGGGCCAGCGCCGCGCCGATCAGGTAGACGCGTTCCTCGATCAGCGCCGCCACCCGCTTGAGCAGGCGCACGCGCTCGGCCATCGACGTCGCCCGCCAGGTGGGGAACGCTGCATGCGCCGCTTCCATCGCTTGCGCGGCCTGCGTTGCATCGGCCAGGGCGAAACGGCCGAGCACGCGGCGCTGGTCGATGGGGCCATGGCGCAATTCGGAATCCGCACCAGCGCGATCCATGCCATCGATATGCAGGAGATGTTCGGCGCCGAGCCCGCTTTCGGTTTCGGCCAACGCGGCATCGAAGCGCGCGTGCAAGTCCGCGGGCGGGTCGAACATGGTCGCGTAGGTGAGTTTGTAGCTCATGCCGGCTTCACTTCAGCGTGCTCCACTTTTATTTGCTGCCGTTGGGCTTGGTCCATTTCGTCGAGCAGGCGATCCAGCAACCCCAGCGCCTCGTCCAGTTCGCTTTCGCCGATCACCAGCGGCGGGGCCAGGATCAGCAGGTTGCCGCGTGCGGCGAACGACACGCCAAGTTCCATCGCCTGTTGCAGCAGGTGCTTCAAAGTCGGCGCCATCTGCGGCCACGGCGCAAGCGGTGCGCGGGTTTCGCGATCGGCGACCAGTTCGACGACGGCGAACAGGCCATGGCCGCCGCGCACGTCGCCGATGAGCGGATTCCGCGATTGCATGGTCTTCAACGCGGTGAACATGCGCTGGCCGAGAATGCGTGAACGTCCGATCAGCTTCTCGTCTTCATAGGCCTGCAGCGCGGCCACGCCCGCGGCGCAGGACAAGGGGTGCCCGCAATAGGTCAGGCCGGTATGGAGCATTTCGTTTTCCAGGCGTGCGGCGATCTTCGCCGACACCACCACCGCGCCCAGCGGGAGGTGCGCGCCGGTCAGGCCCTTGGCCAGGGTCATCAGGTCCGGTCGGGCCGCTTCGCCGTGGCGCTGCCAGGCGAACCATTCGCCGCAGCGGCCGAAGCCGCTCATGACTTCGTCGGCGATCAGGGGAATGCCGTGGTCGCGGGTGATCGCACGCAGCCGCGGCCAGTAGTTGTCGGGGGCGACGATGCCATTGGTGCCGGCGTCCGGTTCCATCAGTACCGCGGCTACATTCGCCGCGCCCTGGCGCAGGATTTCGGTTTCGACCGCGGCCGCCGCGCGTTGCCCGCACTGCACGTCGCTGTCACTGCCGAATGGGCAGCGGTACGCATACGGCGGTGGCACATGCAGCACGCCCCAGCTTTCCGCGTCGACCTGGGCCTGGGTGCGCGCATCGCCGGACAAGGCCATCGCGGCATAACTGGCGCCATGGTAGGAACGGTCGCGCGCGATTACCTTTCCCCGCGGCAGGCCGCGCGCCTGGCGCGCGAATTTGACCGCGTTCTCGTTGGCGTCGGCGCCGCCCAGGGTGAAGAATACGCGGCCGCCTTCGAAACCGGATTTCTCCAGCAGGGCCGCAGCCAGCTCGGCGCGCGGCTGCGCGCCCCAGGCGGAAGTGACGAAACACAGGCGTTCGGCCTGGGCGCGGATCGCGGCGACGACATGCGGATGCTGGTGGCCGAGGTTGCTGCATTCGGCCAGGCTGCTCATGTCCAGGTATTCGCGGCCTTCCCCGTCGCGCAGGCGCGCGCCGTGGCCGCCGACAATCGTCGGCGCCCGCCATTCCGACTGCACGCACCAACTGTGCAGGACGCTGTCGCGCTCATTGGTCACGCATGCATTCCAAGGCTGATTTGTGCGGTAATCGCACACTAATTCGTATTGCGAACCCATTGGAAACCTTCTACGCTCGACCTGTCAATCCATTTGCAGTGGCGCATGGCCAGCGAGCGTTTCGAGGAAAGTCCCGACTATGTGCAATCGCTGGCGCGCAGCCTGCAGGTGCTGCGCGCGTTCGGCCACGACCTGCCCACCCCCAGCCTGTCCGAACTCGCCACCCGCACCGACCTTTCGCGCGCGGTGGTGCGGCGGATCCTGCTGACCCTGCAGCACTTGGGCTACGTGGGCATGCGCGGGCGCAGCTTTTTCCTGACTCCGCGGGTGCTGGAACTCGGCTTCAGCTACCTGTCCTCGCTCGACCTGACCGAGCTGGCCCAGCAGGCCATGGAGCAGCTGGCGCAGAAGGTGGGCGAGTCGTGTTCGATGGCGGTGCTGGACGGCAGCGACATCGTCTATGTGCTGCGCGTGCCGGTGCGGCGGGTGATGAGCATCGGCCTGGGTGTGGGCGCGCGCCTGCCCGCGTTCGCGGCCTCGATGGGCCGGGTGATGCTGGCCGACCTGGCCGATGCCCAGCTCGACGCCTGGATGCAGGGCAACAAATTCCAGGCCTACACGCCGAAGACCCTGCGTAATGCGCGTGCGTTGAAGTCCGAACTGCAGAACGTGCGCAAGCAGGGCTATGCGATCGTTTCGCAGGAACTTGAATTGGGCCTGTGCTCGATCGCCGTGCCGATCCGCGACGCCAACGGCGTGGTCATCGCCGGCCTCAACGTGAGCATGCAGTACAACGACAAGGCTCCCGCCCGCGCGCTGAAGGAAATCCTGCCGGCATTGCGCGCCGTGCAGCCGGAAATCGAACGGGCGGTCCGCCAGGGCGGCTGGGCGCCGAGCGTGTATACGAGACAGGGGCTGTGAACGCCGCCTTCCTGGTCGATGCCGCGCGCACGCCGTTCGGATGCCACGGCGGCGCGCTGGCGGGGGTCCGGTGCGACGATCTGGCGGCATTGCCGCTGAGCGCGCTGATGGCGCGCCATCCCGCGCTTGACTGGAGCGCGCTTGACGAAGTGATCCTCGGTTGCGCCAACCAGTCCGGCGAGGACAACCGCAATGTCGCGCGCATGGCCACGTTGCTGTCGGGCCTGCCGGAAAGCGTGCCCGCGGTGACGGTCAATCGCCTGTGCGCCTCAGGCCTGGAGGCGATAGGGCAGGGCGCGCGCGCGATCGCCTGCGGGGAAGCGGGCCTGGTGATCGCTGGCGGCGTCGAGAGCATGACCCGCGCGCCGTACGTCATGGCCAAGGCCGGCAACGGATTCGCCCGCGACCAGCAACTGGCCGACACCACCCTGGGCTGGCGTTTCGTCAACCCGCGCATGCAGGCGGGATTCGGCGTCGATTCGATGAGCCAGACCGCGGAGAACCTGGCGCGCGAACACGGCATCGCCCGCGCCGACCAGGATGCCTATGCCTTGCGCAGCCAGCAGCGCAATGCATATGCGCGACAGCAGGGCTGGTTCGCCGATGAAATCACTCCGTTTTCCACCGCGCAAGGAACTGGATCAGTCGATTTCGAGCATGACGAGCAACCGCGCCCCGATACCAGCCTGGAACGGCTCGCCGCATTGAAACCGCTGCTCGGAACCGGCACCAGCATCACCGCCGGCAATGCCTCCGGCCTCAACGATGGCGCGGCCGCGGTGCTGCTCGCTTCGCCGCTGGCGCTCGAAAGGCACGGCCTGAAGCCATTGGCGCGGATCATTGGCATGGCTTCGGCCGGGGTCGCGCCGCGACTGATGGGTATCGGCCCGGTACCCGCCATCCGCAAGCTGCTGGCGCGCACCGGATTGGACCTGGCCGACTTCGACCGGATCGAGATCAACGAAGCCTTCGCTGCGCAGGTACTGGCCTGCACCCGCACGCTGGGGCTGGCGGACGATGCGGCGCATGTAAACGCCAACGGCGGCGCGATCGCGCTGGGCCATCCGCTCGGCGCCAGTGGCGCGCGCCTGGCCATGACCGCCGCCTATGCGCTGCGCCGGCACGGGCAACGACGCGCATTGGTCAGCCTGTGCGTCGGTGTCGGCCAGGGCGTGGCGATGGCCCTGGAAATTCCATAAAGATCGAGCAGGAAAACGCATGAAGCAACGCAGTCCCCGGGTAATTCGTCTCATGGCGGTTTTGGGTTTGGTTTCGTCATTGCCACTGGCTACTGCGATGGCCGCCGAACAGGCGCCGCAGGCCCAGCAGGCACTGGGTCGCGAACTGCTGCAGGAACTGATCGAAACCGACACCACTCCGGACCATGGCAGCACCACCGCAGCCGCGGAATTGCTGGCCAAGCGCTTCCTCGCCGCCGGTTTCGACCCTGCCGACGTGCTGGTGCTCGGCGACAACCCGCTCAAGCGCAACCTGGTCGTGCGCCTGCGCGGCCGAGGCGAACGCGAACCGATCCTGCTGCTGGCGCACCTGGACGTGGTCGAGGCGCGACGCGAGGACTGGCACTTCGATCCCTACAAGCTGACCGAGAGCGACGGCTATTTCTACGGCCGTGGCACTTCCGACATCAAGGGCGGCGCGGCCGGCCTGGTCGCGACGCTGTTGCGCCTGCATGCGGAAAAATTCGTACCGCATGGCGATTACCTCCTCGCCCTGACCGCGGGCGAAGAAGACGGCGGCGACAACGGCGTGCAGTGGCTGCTGGCGCATCGCCCGGAACTGGTCAAGGCCGCCTACGGCATCAACGTCGATGGCGGTGGTCCGGAGATCCGCAACGGCAAGCCGGCGGTGCTGTCGGTGGAAACCGCGGAGAAGGTCTTTCTCAGCTTCACCCTGACCGCGCGCAATCCCGGCGGGCACAGTTCGTTGCCCACGCCGGACAACGCCATCTACCGCCTGGCCCAAGGCCTGTCGCGGCTGGCCTCGTTCCAGTTCCCGCTGCAGACCAATTCCGCCACGCGCGGTTACTACAAGGGACTGGCTTCGCTGTATTCCGGGCAGGTCGCCGAGGACATGCGTGCGGCAGCCACGGAACCGCCCGATGCCGCGGCACTGGCCCGGCTGGCGGCCACTTCCACCTACAACAATGCGCAGTTGCGCACCACCTGCATACCCACCTTGTTTAAAGGCGGCCACGCCGAGAACGCCTTGCCGCAGATGGCCCAGGCCACGGTGAATTGCCGGGTGCTTCCCGGCGAGGACCTGGCCGGGGTCGAGGCCGCCTTGAAACAGGCCGTCGCCGATCCCGCCATCGAATTCGCGCGCGTCGCCGAGCCGACCCCCAGTCCGCCTTCGCCGGTGAATCCCGAATTGTTCGCCCGCATCGCCGACGTGGCGAAAGACCTGTGGAGTGAAATCCCGGTTTCGCCCTACATGTCCGCGGGTGCCACCGACAGCGTATTCCTGCGCGCAGCCGGCATGCCGGTCTATGTCTTCAACGGCATCGCCTACGATGTCGACGATGACCGCGCCCACGGCCAGGATGAACGCATGCGCGTGGACTCCTACTATCAATCGCTGCAATTCAACTATAGATTGTTGCAAGCGCTATGAGGGGTGGAAATAAAACGATGCGCGAGCAACATGAATCGATCGCGTGCGTTGCCGTAATCGCGGTTTCGCACGGAGCATCGCAGCGGCGGATCGGGACCGCATGAACAACGCCGCCGCGCCGACGGCCAACCTGGACACCGCGCTTGCCCATGCTTCGCGCCTGCTGGCGACCGACCCCGCGCTGGCCGGCGAGCAGGCGACGGAAATCATCAAGGCCGTCGGCGAGCATCCGGCGGCGCTGCTGGTGCTCGGCGTCTCCCGGCGCGCGCGCGGCGACCTCGAAGGCGCGCTGCGGATCCTGCAGCCGCTGGCCACCACGCAACCGAATTCGGCCGTGACCCAGCTGGAACTGGGCATCACCCTGGGCCGGGCAAGCCAGGGCGATGCGGCGGCGTCGGCATTGCGTCGCGCGGTGGCGCTCAAGCCCGACCTTCCGCAGGCCTGGCTGGCCCTTGGCGATCACCTGATGGCGATGGACGATGCCGAAGGCGCGGACAGGGCCTACGCCAACCACCTCCGCTACTCCACCCGCGATCCGCAACTGCTGGCCGCGGCCACCGCGCTGTGCGAGAACCGCATTCCCGAAGCTGAAGCATCACTGCGCGAACACCTCAGGCGCGCGCCGACCGACGTCGCCGCGATCCGCATGCTGGCCGAGGTCGCACTGCGCCTGGGCCGCAACGAAGACGCCGAGAACCTGCTGGCGCGCTGCCTGGAGCTGGCGCCGGGTTTCCACGCCGCACGCCAGAACTACGCGCTGGTGCTGCATCGCTCCAACAAGCCGGCCGAGGCGCTGGTCCAGATCGACCAGCTGCTCGCGCACGAATCCGACAATCCCGGTTATCGCAATCTCAAGGCGGTGGTGTTATGCCGTATCGGTGATTACGAACCCGCCATCGAACTCTACCAACAGATCCTCCAGGTCTATCCGCAGCACCCGAGGATCTGGATGAGCTACGGCCATGCGCTGAAGACCGCCGGCCACCAGGATCGCGCCATCGAGGCCTATCGCCGCAGCCTGCGGCTGGAGCCGGGATCGGGCGAAGTCTGGTGGAGCCTGGCCAACCTGAAGACCTTCCGTTTTTCCGCCGACGACCTGTCCGCGATGCAGCGGCAACTCGACCAGCCGGGGCTCGGCTCCGAAGACCGCCAGCACCTGGAGTTCGCGATCGGCAAGGCGCTGGAGGACGAGGGCGAATACGAGGCCTCGTTCCAGCACTACCAGCATGGCAACGAACTGCGCCGCGCAACATTGTCGTACAGCGCCAAGGACACCTCGGCGCGGGTGGCGCGCATCAAGCGCGGTTATACCCGCGAGTTCTTCGAGCGGCGCGTGGGCTTCGGCGCCGACGCGCCCGATCCGATCTTCATCGTCGGCCTGCCGCGCGCCGGCTCGACCTTGCTGGAGCAGATCCTGTCCAGCCACTCCGCGGTCGAAGGCACCATGGAGTTGCCGGAGATCACCTCGATCACCCGTGAACTGCGCGGCCAGGCCACGGCCGGCCAGGCCATGCCGTACCACGACGTGCTGGAAGCGATGGGCGCCGAAGCACTGCAGGCGCTGGGCGAGCGCTACCTGCAGCACACGCGGATCCAGCGCAAGACCGATGCGCCGTTCTTCATCGACAAGATGCCGAACAACTTCCTGCACATCGGCCTGGTCCAGCTGATCCTGCCCAATGCGAAGATCATCGATGCGCGCCGGCATCCGCTGGCCTGCTGTTTCTCCGGCTTCAAGCAGCACTTCGCCCGCGGCCAGAGCTTCACCTACGACCTGGACGACATCGGCCGCTACTACGCCGACTATGTCGAGCTGATGGCGCACTTCGACCAGGCGCTGCCAGGGCGCATCCATCGCGTCGTCTATGAGCGCATGGTCGACGACACCGAAACCGAGGTGCGGCGCCTGCTCGATCATTGCGGCCTGCCGTTCGAGGAAGGCTGCCTGCGCTTCTTCGAGAACACGCGCGCGGTGCGCACCGCCAGTTCCGAGCAGGTGCGCAAGCCGATCTATCGCGAGGGCGTCGACCACTGGCGCCATTTCGAACCCTGGCTGGGGCCGTTGAAGGAAGCGCTGGGCCCGGTCCTGGGAAGCTATCCGGAAATACCGGAGTTCCCATAGAAAAAGCAAAGCAAGGCAAGTTACGAACCACTGAAAAACCACTGGAGAGAGAGGTGACGCAGATGAAGAGACACGAAACGAAACGAGGGGACCGACGGATCCCGTCGTCCTTTGCCCGCTTGCCGCTTGCCGCGGCGATCTACCTGGCGGTGGGTTCGGCCGCATTCGCGCAGGAGGCGGCGCCGGCCCCCGAGCCGCAGAAGAACACCGAGGCGGCGACCCTGGACACGGTCACGGTGACCGCGCAAAAGCGCACCGAGAACCTGCAGAAGGTGCCGATCAGCATCCAGGTGCTGGGCAACGAAAAACTCGAACAGCTCAACGTCACCAATTTCGAGGATTACGTTAAGTACCTGCCTAGCGTCTCCTACCAGACCTTCGGCCCGGGCTTCGCCCAGATCTACATGCGCGGCGTGTCCAGTGGTGGCGACGGCAACCATTCCGGTCCGCTGCCCAGCGTCGGCGTGTACCTCGACGAGCAGCCGGTCACCACCATCCAGGGGCCGTTGGACATCCACATCTACGACGTCGCACGCGTCGAAGTGCTGGCCGGGCCGCAGGGCACCCTGTACGGCGCCAGCTCGCAGGCCGGCACCATGCGCATCATCACCAACAAGCCCGATCCCAGTGGCTTCGAAGCCGGCTACAGCCTGGAGGCGAACAGCGTCAGCCACGGCGGCATCGGCCATGTCGCGGAGGGCTTCGTCAATCTCCCGCTCAGCGACACGGCGGCGATTCGCCTGGTGGGCTGGAACCAGCACGACGCGGGCTATATCGACAACAAGGCCGGCGATCGACAGTTCCCGATCCGCGATACCGTCGCCGATCCAGACGCGGTGCCCAGTTGGGGCGGAGTGGTCAGCAACCGCGACTGTACTTCGACCGACCTGCTGGTCTGTACCGGGCGGGCGAAGGACAACTACAACGACGTGGATACCACCGGCGCGCGCCTGGCGCTGAAAGTGAACCTCAACGACAACTGGACCATCAGCCCGACCGTGATGGGACAGACGGCAACCGCCAACGGCATCTTCGCCTTCGACGAGAACGTGGGCGACCTGGCCGTGTCCCACGCGTATCGCGAGCGCAGCGAGGACAAGTGGGTGCAGGCGGCGTTGACCGTGGAAGGCAAGATCGGCAACTTCGACGTCACCTATGCCTTCGCCCACCTCAAGCGCGACGACGAGGTCGATTCTGACTACAGCGACTATTCGTTCTGGTACGACACGCTGTACGCCTACGGCGGTTCCATCTACAACGACAATGGCGACCTGATCAATCCGTCGCAATACATCAAGGGC
>JBOHXX010000007.1:0-30836 GCA_050737675.1 Pseudoxanthomonas sp. | reverse complement strand
GGGCCCGCTCCTACAACGGCTAAACTTGGCGCATGGAATTGATCGACATCGGCGCCAACCTCACCCACGACAGCTTCGACCACGACCGCGACGCGGTCCTGCAACGCGCACGCGAGTCCGGCATCGTGCAGATGCTGGTCACCGGCGCCAGCCGCGAACATTCGCCGAAGGCCCTGGCGCTGGCCCAGGCGCATCCCGGGTTCCTGTTCGCCACCGCCGGCGTGCATCCGCACCACGCGGTCGAGTACACCGACGAATGCGACGCCGAGATGCGCGCCCTGCACGCGCATCCGGAAGTACTGGCGGTGGGCGAATGCGGCCTGGATTATTTCCGCGACTTCTCACCGCGTCCGGCGCAGCGCAAGGCGTTCGAACGCCAGTTGCAGCTCGCCGCGGAGAACGGCAAGCCGCTGTTCCTGCACCAGCGCGAAGCGCATGCAGATTTCATCGCCACGATGAAGGACTTCGACGGCAAGCTGGGGCCGGCAGTGGTCCACTGCTTCACCGGCACCCGCGAAGAGCTGTTCGACTACCTGGACCGCGATTGGCATATCGGCATCACCGGCTGGTTGTGCGACGAGCGCCGCGGCCTGCACCTGCGCGAGCTGGTGAAGAACATCCCCGCCAACCGGCTGATGATCGAGACCGATTCGCCCTACCTGCTGCCGCGCACGGTCAAGCCGAAACCCTCGCACCACCGCAACGAACCGAAGTACCTGGCGCACATCGTGGAAGAACTGGCTCGCGACCGTGGCGAGGAAGTCGCCGCCACGGCCGCGGCGAGTGCCGCGACCGCGAGGGCGTTCTTCAACCTGCCCTAGTTTTATCACCTGCCGCGCGACCTGCTTCGCGTGCTGACGAAGACGTCGCCCGGATCGTCGGCGTTCACCTTGCGGCCGAAATAGAGCCGCGTGCCGTCGCCCGACAGCGTTGCCCGGGTTTCGGAGCCGGGCGTGTTGACGAATGGATTCTCTATCCGCTTCGGCGCCGACCACGGCGAGTGGATGCTTTTGCGGGTAGCGACGTAGATGTCCTGGTTGAACGGCGTGGCGCCCGCGCGGTTGGAGCTGAACACGATTTCCAGACCGTCGCGACGCACGTTCGGCATGCGGTCGTCAGCGGCCGTGCTGAGTTCGGCGACGCGCTTGCCGGGCGTCACCGTGCCGTCGCGCAGTATCCGGCTCATGTAGATGTCCTGGCCCTGGCTGTCCGGATAGCCGTCGCTGGAGAAATACAGGTAGGTCTCTCCAATGGCGGGCAGCAGCGACGGACTGAACTCGGCCCCCGCCGTGCTCGGACCGTTTGGATAGCAGCCCAGGTGCAGCGGGCGCAGCCATTTGCCGCGCAGGAATTCAATGCTCAGGTAGATGTCGCCCGGCGCGGGTGCCCCGGGTGCGGCGGGTGAAGGCGCGGCGGCGCCCGGATAACAGTCGTCGGCCTCCGCGCGCGAACTGATGAACAGCAACCAATGGCCCGGCAGCGGCGTGGGGCAGTAATCGAACTCGGGCGTGTTCACGGGTGTGCCGAGGTTTTCGGGTTGCGTCCAGTCCTGGCCGTTGCGGCTGCGGAAGGCACGATAGATGTCGAGCTTGCCCTGTGCGCCGGGCGCGCTGCGGTTGGAGGCGATGTAGAGCTCGCGGCCGTCCGGCGACTCGATCGGGCAGCCTTCGGCAGCGGCAGTGGTGTTGATGGCAACGACATATTGCGGGTCGCCCCAGGGGCCGAAGCCCGGATCGGCAACTTTGCCGGCGACGTTGCCGGCGACGACTGCAGGCGCGACGACGCAACCGGCGACGGCTGCGATGACGAGGGCGAGGGTGTGGCGATGCAGGCGGACACGGTTCATTGCACTTCTCCTGTTTTGGACGATGGCGGATACGGGACCGGCTTACCGGTTGCCGAGGTCATAGGCGACACTCGGTGCTTCCCGCGGTGCTTCCCGCCCCGGTCGCGCCGGCTTCTCGCCCGTCAACCGGGCGTAACGGGCGCCCTTGCGGTGGCAGGCACGGTGGGCTTCGGCCATCAGCGCCCTGCGGCTGTCGTAAACCTGGCTGAAGTTGTGCTGCCCCAGCAGCTCGCCGACTTCGCGCTGGCTGGGCAGGGCCAAATTGGCGCAGTCGATGACGACGCTCGCCGCTGGCGCCGCCGGTTGTCCGGCGGTGGCGGGAGCGGAGACGACCGCGACGACGATCAGCAGGGCGGCTTCGACGATGCACATGGCATGGGCTTTCATGGCGGTTTCATCCTGGGTGGGCCGGGTCGTTCCCGGTGCCACCAGCTTCCCGCCGCCACCTCAGCCGGTCTTTAGGCCGGGCGCAGGCAATGCATCGGTTTCGCGCAGGCTGCTTCGGGAAAGCTTGGGGAATGCTTGGACCGGCCAACAACGCTTTCGGCGTATGCTTGATTACGTCCGGCCTGGTGTTGCTATCCGGTATGTCCCCGCCCGAACCCGCCAGCCTGGTGCTTGAAGACACGGTGATCGATTTCGCCGGCCGCCGGTTGTTGCGCGGTGGCGTCGAGCAACCGCTGGAACCCAAGGCCTTCGGCGTGCTCGCGTTGCTGGCCGGCACGCCGGGGCAGGCCTTCAGCCGCGACGAGATCCTGGACGCGGTGTGGGGCCACCGCCACGTGACCCCGGGCGTGCTGAACCGGGTGATGACCTTGCTGCGGCACGCATTGGGAGAAGACGCCCAGACCCCGCGCTACCTGCACACCTTGCATGGCATGGGTTATCGCTTCGACCTGCCCGTGGTTGCGACGCCGGAACAAGCACACGGCGCCGCGCCGGAAACGGGCGTTGATCCACGGGCAATCCCTGCGACAACAGTTCCCGTTATCGAACCTGTCGCCGATGCGACTCACGGCGCCAGCAACGAACCTCGTCGTCGTCGCGTTGACGACGACAAGCCCCGCGCATTTCCGCATGCGACGCTGTGGCTGTTGCCGTTGCTGGCCGTGCTCGCGTTCGCCGGATGGAAGTGGTGGCCACGCGCAACACCCGCCACGGCGCCGGCAACGACCACGGACTCGCCGATGCTGGAACGCAGCATCGCGGTGTTGCCGCTAGCCAATGCCAGCCGCGATCCGGATCAGCAGTTCTTCTCCGACGGCCTCTCCGACAATTTGATCGATGCACTGTCGCGGTTCGACGGCCTGAAGGTGATCGGCCACATGTCTTCGTTCCAGTTCCGCGATGGCAAGGACGACGCCAGGGCCATCGGCGAGAAGCTCGGCGCCGCCTATCTGGTCGGCGGCAGCGTGCAGCGCGCGGGCGATGTCGTGCGCATCAACGCAAGCCTGACCCGCGTCGCCGACGGCAGCACGCTGTGGGCCGAACACTACGATCGCCCGTACAAGGATCTGTTCGGACTGCAGGACGAAATCGCATCGGCCGTCGCCGGAGCCCTGCAGGCGAAGCTGCTATCGCCGGGCACTGTCGCGAAACACGACGACCGGCCACCCGGCGGCAACATCGACGCCTACAACGCCTATCTGCAGGGCTTGAAGCATTGGCACGACCAGGATTTCCCCAAGGCGGCCGAGGACATGACCAGGGCCGTGCAACTCGACCCGGGCTATGCGGTGGCATGGGCGCACCTGTCGGGATCGTGGAGTACCGTCGCCGCGTTTTCGAACGACGCCCCCGCGGTTGCCAGCGAACACATGCGCATGTCGCGCCTCGCGGCGGACAAGGCGCTGCAACTGGCGCCGGAACTGGGCTCGGCCCACGCGGCCCGCGCCTACCTGCAGTTCTACGATTTCGATTACCGGGGCGCCTTGGCCGGGTGCCACCGCGCCGTGCAGCTGGCGCCCGACGATGCCACGGTCCTCAATGGCTGCGGCTATACGCTGGCCGGGATCGGAAAACTGGGGGAGGCGATCCGGCTGCGGGAGTACCTCCTTTCGATCGAGCCGCTGTACACCGTCAACACTTTCAAATACGCGGAACTGCTGATGGCGACCGGCCGGCTGGACGAGGCGGAGAAGTACCTCCGCACCGCAGAAGGCCTCTCGCCGCCGAAATCCTCCCCTCTTTTCCTGTTCATGTATGTCGCCCTCCTGCGCGGCAATGCGAAGGCCGCGCTGGAGATCGCCGACGCCCAACCCCCGTCCTGGCGCGAGATGAACCTCGCCCTGGCGGCGCAGCTCGGAACCGACCGCGACGCCTCGGGCGCGGCGCTGGCGAAGGTCATCGAGAACGGGACGTGGAAGAAAACCAGTCCGTACGTGGTCGCGCAGGCCTACGCGCTGCGCGGCGACGCGGACAAGACCGTGGAATGGCTGGAACGCGCTCCGGCCGGCGACCTCCTTTTCATGCTGACCGACCCGCTGATCCTGCGCTTTCGCAAGGACCCGCGGCTGATCGCGTTCTGCGAAAAAATCGGTTTGCCGCCGCCGGATTCGAGCGAAGCGCTGAGCATCGACCAGATCCGCGCCTCGCTCGCCGCGAAGCGCTGATCCCGACCGCACTTTCGCGCAGCGACGGTTGCTGCATTCGGCTGACCGTGCCGCCCTTCTTGCCGAACCGCTTGCACATGGATGCAGCCAACGCGGCCAGGCCGGGCACGATGCATTTCCTGGCCGCCAGCAACAGCACGCCCGACTTGGCGAACAACCCCGCCTTCGACTGAATCAGTCCAGCCTCGCGGCCTGGTAGGCCTGCAGGTGGCACCACGCCGCGTTCAACAACGGCGCTGCGAGACCGGCCTTCGACGCGCGGTGCAGCATGTCGCCGACGATATGCGCCGCTTCCACTTTCTGCCCTGCCTCCAGGTCACGCAGCATCGAGGCTTTGACCGGTGATCCGGCCTGGGTAAGCGTGCCGAATGCGATCGATTGTGTTTCCGCGGACACCGGTTGCCCCGCCGCCTCGGCGACTCCGAGGCATTCGCGATACAGCGCCAGCATGAACTCTTGCCCGCCCTCACCCGCCACTATCGTGCCGACGGCGGCGCGCATCAGGCAGGTGCCGGCGGCAAGCGTGGTGAGGAAGGTGTATTTGTTCCAGAGCTGCTGGTCGATGTCGACAGCGGCCAGGTGATCGAGTCCGGCCCGTTCGCATATTTCGGCGAACTGCAGGACCCGTGCGCTGTCCGGATTGCCGTCGCGCTCACCGAAGGTGATCGATGCGGGCTTGCCGAGATGCATCACTTCGCCATCGGGACCCTTGGTCGCGCTGATGAAGCACAGGCCGCCCAGCACGCGTTCCCGGCCGAAACGCGCATCCAGTTCGGCGTAATGCAGCAAACCGTTGAGGATCGGCATGACCGTGGTGCGTTCGCCGACCGCCGGCGCGATCGCATCGAGCGAGCTGTCCAGGTCGTAGGCCTTGCAACTGAGCAGGACGAGGTCGAATGGTTTTTCGGTCGCGAGTGTTTCCAGCTTGTCGGCAAGGATATGCGTGACCGGGAAGTCGGCATCGCCGAGCGGGCTGCGTATCTGCAATCCGTGTTGTTCAAGTTGCAAGGCACGCGCGGGGCGCACCAGGAAAGTGACGTCGGCGCCGGACTGGGCGAGCCGACCGCCGAAGTAGCCGCCGGTACCGCCGGCGCCGAGAACCAGAATCCGCATTGCCATCAACCCTCAGGACACCCGATAACTCAACTGCGCAAACCAACGCCACGCTTCAGCAACCACAATCCCAGCGCACCCAGCCCGATCACGAAACCCAGCATCAGCGTATAGGCGACCCACACCGGCACGTCGCTGGTGCCGAGCAGGCCGTAGCGGAAGGCGTTGACCATGTAGAAGATCGGGTTGGCGTGGGTCATGGCCTCGGCCCACGGCGGCAGCAGCTTGACCGAATAGAACACGCCGCCCAGATAAGTCAGCGGCGTGAGGATGAAGGTCGGCACGATGGCCACGTCGTCGAACTTCTTCGCATACACCGCGTTGATGAAGCCGGCCAGCGAGAAGATGGTGGCGCCCAGCAGCACGGTGGTGAAGGTGATCAACGGATGCGGGATGCGCACCTTGGTGAAGAACATCGCGATCACCAGGACGATGGCGCCGACCATCAGACCGCGCAATACCGCGCCGGCCACGTAGCCGCCCAGGATCACCCAGTTGGGCATCGGGCTGACCAGCAGTTCCTCGATGTGGCGGCCGAACTTGGCGCCGAAGAAACTGGAAGAGATGTTGCCGTAGCTGTTCTGGATCACGCTCATCATCACCAGGCCGGGGACGATGAACTCCATGTAGGTATAACCGCCCATGTCGCCGATGCGCGAGCCGATCAGCCCGCCGAAGATCAGGAAGTACAGGGTCATGGTGATCGCCGGCGGCACCAGGGTCTGGCCCCAGATGCGCAGGATGCGCATGATCTCGCGGCGCACGATGGTGCCGAGGGCGACGAAGTTCTTTTGCAGTGACGTGGTGGCAACGGTTTGGTTCATCTAATTATCTCTGTGTTCTGCTGCTCTGCTGCTCTGGCCCCCTCCCTTGCGAAGCAGGGGAGGGTTGGGGAGGGGTTGGCTTTTGATCTTGTTTTCGATCTTGCTCGTCGTTCTTCCCAAAGCAAGGTCAACAGCAAAAACACCCCTCCCTAGCCCTCCCCTGCTTCGCAAGGGAGGGGATTGATCACGCTACCTGTGCCCGCTTCGCCGCCGCTTCATCGCCAGTCAGCCGCACGAACAATTCTTCCAGCCGGTTGCTCTTGGTCCGCATCGAACGCACGCGGATACCGGATTCGTTGAGCGCGGCGAACACGCGGTTGAGGTCCATGGCCCGCGGCATGTCCAGCTCCAGCGTGTGGTCGTCGCTGGCCACCAGCGTGGTGCCTTCGATGGCCGGCAGTCGCGCAGGCAGTTCACCATCGATGTCGAAGATGAAACCCTCCACGTCGAGCTTGGCCAGCAGATCGCGCATCGGCCCCTGTTCGACGATGGTGCCGCGATCGATGATAGCCACGTTGCGGCACAGGCTCTCGGCTTCTTCCAGGTAATGCGTGGTCAGGATGATGGTGGTGCCGGCGGCATTGATTTCCTTCAACGTCTTCCACATGCCGCGGCGGATTTCGATGTCCACGCCGGCGGTGGGCTCGTCCAGGATCAGCAGCCGCGGCCGGGTCATCATCGCCCGGGCGATCATCAGCCGGCGCTTCATGCCGCCGGACAGGGTCCGCGACATGCTGGTGGCCTTGTCCCAGAGCTGGGCGCACTTGAGTTCCTCTTCGGCGCGGACCAGCGCTTCGGCGCGCGGCAGGCCGTAGAAGCCAGCGTAATTGACCAGGATGTCGAGCGGCTTCTCGAACATGTTGAAGTTCAGTTCCTGCGGCACCAGGCCGAGCAGGCGCATGGCGCCGTCGCGGTCCTGCGCCAGGTTGACCCCGAACACCTCCACCTCACCGGCCGATTTGTTGACCAGCGAGCTGACGATGCCGATCAGGGTCGATTTTCCCGCGCCGTTGGGCCCGAGCAGGGCGAAGAAATCGCCGGGTGCGACCTGCAGCGACACGCCCTTGAGCGCTTGCACGCCGGTGTCGTAGGTCTTGCGCAGGTCGGTGACGGAAAGCGCGGGCACGGCCGCGGGGGCGACAGCTTGGGAAGCAACCATGTGGGGGCCTTGCAGCGCCGACGGGCGCCTGGAGTATGCAAGCGCTTATTATAGGCGTCCCGTCGGGCCGACCCCGGCACCAGACTGTTCCGGTCCCGACTCTTGGCCATCGTCCATTTCCCGTTGAAGCTCGTTGAACGCCGCATGCTGGCGCCTTCGGTCGGTCATTACGTGTTCGCACGCGACGACGGCCAGCCACTGGATTTCATCCCCGGCCAGTTCATCCAGGTGCATTTCAGCTACGCCGATGGCACCGCGACCAAGCGCAGCTATTCGCTGGCCACCATCCACGACCATGCCCTGGGCGCGGGCGAAACCGTGGAGATCGCGGTCAGTTACGTGGCTGGCGGTGCAGCCACGGCGCTGTTCGAAGGGCTCGAGGCCGGCGGCCACATCGACGCCAGCGGACCCTACGGCCGCTTCTGCCTGATGCCGGGCGATGCCAACCAGCGCTACCTCTTCATCGGCACCGGCACCGGCGTCACTCCGTACCGGGCGATGCTGCCCTTGGTGGAAAAACTGATCGCCGAACGCGGCATCGAAGTGGTGTTGCTGTACGGCGCGCGCACACCGGAAGAACTGCTGTACGGCGACGACTTCCGCGCCTTTGCCGACCGGCACCCGCAGTTCCGCTTCGTGCCCTGCTTCTCGCGCGAACTGCCCGAGCATCCGCACGCCGACGTGCGCCACGGCTATGTGCAGCAGTTCCTGGCCGAGTTCTCGCCAAACCCGGCCACCGACATCGCCTACCTGTGCGGCAACCCGAACATGGTCGATACCTGCTTCGAGGCGCTGAAGGCCGATGGCCTGCCGATCCCGCAGATCCGCCGCGAGAAGTACGTGTCGTCGAAGTAACGCTTTTCCTTCTCCCTGCGGTCGCCGGTGGGAGAAGGAAAGCCATTGCCGTGCCTTCAGTCACATTCTCCGGCCATCCTCGTCATGCCAACATACGGGTCTGCACGAAGACCTCCACCGGAGACGCCATGCGTCGAATACTGATCACCGCTGCCCTGCTGGCCATTGCCTGTGCGCCCGAAGCGCAGGCGCGCAAGCTGGGTTCCCTCGATTTCAAGGCCTGCTCGTTGAGCACGCCGTTTTCCGGCGACGCCATCGCCGCGCAGTGCGCGACCTTGCCGGTGCCGGAAAACCCGGCTGATCCGAACAGCCGCAAGATCGGCCTCAAGATCGCCTGGATCACCGCCGACCGCGACGACGCGGCCGAGCCGGACCCGGTGTTCATGCTGGCCGGCGGACCCGGACAGTCGGCGCTGGAATCCTATCCGCAGACCGCCAATGCCTTCGCCGAAACCCGCAAGAAGCGCCACATCATCCTGGTGGACCAGCGCGGCACCGGCGGTTCCAATGCGCTGACCTGCAACGAACCGTTCGACGAAACCCAGCTGCCTACCCCGCAGGCGGCCAGCGATTACACCAAACGCTGTCTGGACTCATTGTCGAAACGCGCCGATCCCCGCTTCTACACCACCACCGAAGCGATCCAGGACCTGGAGACGGCACGCAAGGCGATCGGCGCACGGCAGATCAACCTGGTCGGCATTTCCTACGGCACCCGCGTGGCCCAGCAATACGCGGCCAGGTATCCGCAAAGCACGCGCACGATCGTGCTCGACAGCGTGGCGCCTAATTCGCTGGTCCTGGGCAACGAGTTCGCGCGCAACCTGGAGGACGCGCTGGACCTGCAGTTCGCGCTCTGCGCCAAGACCCCGGCCTGCGTGCAGCGCCTGGGCAATCCGCGGGAAAAACTGCGCGCACTGATGGCGAAGCTCAAAGCCGACCCGCCACTGGTGACCTACCGCGACGGCATCACCGGCGAGGGGAAACAGGAGAAACTCAGCCCCGCGATGGTCGCCGGCCTGGTCCGCATGTATGCCTACATGCCGCTGGCTTCCTCATTGCTGCCGCTGCAGTTGAACGAGGCCGCCAACGGACGCTATGACGCCTTGATGTCGCTGTCGAAGATGCTCGGCGAACAGATGTCCGACAGCATCACCATCGGCATGCAACTGTCGGTGATCTGCACCGAGGATGGCAGCGAGCTGAAGGCCAATCCCGCCGACGAAGGCACCCTGCTCGGCAACGACTTCGCCAATTACCTGGTCGCGCAATGCGCGGTCTGGCCCAAGGGCGTGCGCCCGGCCGGCTTCCGCGCGCCATTGAAGGGCAACGTACCGGCGTTGTTGCTGTCGGGCGAATTCGATCCGGTCACCCCGCCCCGCTACGGCGATGCGGTAGCCAGGACGCTCGCGAATGGACGCCACCTGGTCCTGCGTGGCCAGGGCCACAACGTGATCGGGATCGGCTGCATGCCGAAACTGATGGCCCAGTTCATCGACGCCGCCGATGCGAAGAAGCTCGATGCGAAGTGCCTGGCCAAACTGCCTTACACGCCGCCGTTCACCGGCTTTTACGGATGGGAACCATGATCCAGGTACAGGACCTGCATAAATCCTTCATCGCCAAGAAAGTGGTGGTGAAGGCCGTCGACGGGGTCGGCTTCGAAGCGCGCGATGGCGAGATCACCGGCTTGCTCGGCCCCAACGGCGCCGGCAAGACCACCACCTTGCGCATGCTCTACACGTTGATGAAGCCGGACAGCGGCAAGGTGCTGGTGGACGGCGTGGACGTGGCCAGCGATCCGGAAACCGTGCGTCGCGCATTGGGCGTGCTGCCCGATGCACGCGGCGTGTACAAGCGCCTGACCGCGCGCGAGAACATCGCCTATTTCGGGGAGTTGCACGGACTGGATGCGGCGACGATTTCGCAGCGCACCGAGCGGCTGGTGCAGGCGCTGAACATGCAGGACTTCATCGACCGCCGCACCGAGGGCTTCTCGCAGGGCCAACGGACCAAGACCGCGATCGCGCGCGCGCTGGTCCACGACCCGAAGAACGTGATCCTGGACGAGCCGACCAATGGGCTGGACGTGATGACCACGCGCGGCCTGCGCGAATTCCTCAAGCAGCTGCGCGCCGAAGGGCGCTGCGTGGTGTTCTCCAGCCACATCATGCAGGAGGTCGCCGCCTTGTGTGACCGCATCGTGATCATCGCCCGCGGCCAGGTGGTGGCCTCGGGCACCGCCGACGAACTGCGCGCACTGACCGGCGAAGATAATCTGGAAGACGCATTCGTGAAAGCGATCGGCTCGGAAGAAGGACTGCACGCATGAAATCTGCACGCCTGAAGTCCATTGGCGCCCTGCTGGTCGTGATGCGCAAGGAATTGCGCGATATCTTCCGCGACCGCCGCACCCTGCTGCTCGCGCTGGGCATGAGCCCGTTGCTGACCCCGATCCTGATCATCGGCCTGGGCACGCTGGGCGAAAGCCGGGCCCGCAGCCAGATCGAAAAACCGCTTGAGCTGCCGGTGGTCGGGCGCGAACACGCGCCCAACCTGATCGCCTGGCTGCAAGGCCAGAACGTGGTGATCAAGGCGCCGCCGAAGGATATCGATGCGGCGATCGCCAACCAGGAGGAGGACGTGATCCTGCGCATCGGTGCCGACTTCCCCGGGCAATGGCGCAAGAGCCTGCCTGCGCCGCTGGAAATCATCCAGGACAGCACCCGCCAGGATGCGGAGATCCCGGCCCAGCGCCTGCAGGCCCTGCTCTCGGCCTATGGCGGGCAGACCGGTTCGCTGCGATTGCTGGCGCGTGGCGTGAGTCCCGGCACGGCCACCGCGATCCAGATCCGGCAGACCGACCTGGCCACGCCCGAGGCACAGCGCGGACGCATGCTGTCCTTCATTCTTCCCTACTTCCTGATCATCAGCGCCTTCCTCGGAGGCGCCGCGCTGATCCTGGATGCCACCGCCGGCGAACGCGAACGCCAATCGCTCGAACCGTTGCTGGCCACGCCCGCGCCACGCGGCGCCATCGTCAGCGGCAAGATCGCGGCGGCCTGCCTGCTGGCCCTGAGCTCGCTGCTGCTCACCCTGCTCGCGTTCAAGCTCGGCGCGCTGTTGTCGCCCACGGTCGGCCGGCAGATGGAAGTCAGCTTCACCGCGATCGCCCAGCTGCTGCTGATCCTGGTGCCGATGGTGTTCATCGGCACCACGCTGTTGACCTACCTTGCCGCCTCGGCCAAGAGCATGAAGGAGGCGCAGAGCCACATGACCTGGCTGATGCTGCTGCCGATGCTGCCGACCATCGTGCTGATCGTGAATCCGGTGAAGACGCAGCTGTGGCAGTTCGCGGTGCCGTTCCTTTCGCAGAACCAGCTGATCCTGAAAGTCGTGCGCGGCGAAGTGATCACCGCGCAGCAATGGGCGATCTACCTGGGTGCAGGCTTCGGGCTGGCGGCACTGTTGTGGTTCGCGGCGACGCGCCGCTACCAGCAGGAACAGCTGGCGATCTCCGGTTAACCGGACATCGATCGTCTTCCAAGAAAAAAGGCCGGCAATGCCGGCCTTTTTCTTTGGTCGGGAAATCGATCAGCCCGGATTGAACGCCAGCGTGCGGCGGGTGGTCGTCGGTGCGTCGATCGGCTCGAACTTCCAGCGGCGCACCGCGTTCAGCGCTTCGCGATCGAACACACGGGCCGGGGTGGCGCGGACCACGCGCGCGTTGGTCACCGAGCCATCGGTGCCGACGGTCAGTTCCACCAGCACTTCACCGCTGGTACCGGCGCGCAAAGCCTCGGGCGGATAACGCGGCGACGGGGCGCTGACGACCTTGAGTGCCGTCGCGGCGGCGGCGGCGGGTTTCGGCGCGGATGGCGGTGCAGCGGCAGCGGCTTGACGCTGGGCGGCGGCGGCGGCCTCGCGTTGGGCGGCGGCGGCACGTTCGGCTTCCGCGGCGCGGGCGGCGTCCTGTTGCTGCTGGGCGGCCAGTGCAGCGGCGGCCTGCTGCTGCTGGAGCGCCTGTTGCGCAAGGCGCTTGTCTTCCAGCACTTTGGCTTCCGCGTCGGTGACTTCCTTGGTCTTCTCATTGGCCAGGCGCGCGGTAGCCGCGAGCTGCGCGGCGGCGATGTTCTGCTTCAACCGCGGCAGCGACGGCGCCTTGGGATCGGCCTTTTCGATCAAGGCGGAAAGACGCTGGGCCTCGACGAAATCCTCGCGGGCGATGCTTTGTTCGGTCGCGATCACCGTGTATGGCATCAGGTCGGTCAGCGCGCTGGTCACGGCCGCGTCGTTGGGCAACTTGTCGCGCAAGCCCAGGTAGTACTCGACGGCGTTGTCGCCACCGGGGGCATAGATCCGATTCTCGCCCAGCGCCTTGGCGGCGGCGGTGCGCAGGTCCTCGGCGCCCATGGCCTGGACCTGGGCGGAGACCGCCGGTGCCGGGGGCGCCGCAACCGCGGCGGCGGCGGGCGTGGTGGCGGTGGTCGCTTCGGTACCGGCCTGCTCGTCCTTGGAACAGGCCGCAAGCACGACCAGCAACGACAGCGCGACCCAGCGCGACTTCTTGGAAATCGTGGCAAAAGACATTCGTTTACTCCCCAGACAAGCTAATTAAATAACCCCAGACCACCCAAGCATGAAGCATGCCAGCGCACTGGCCGGTTTCCCAGACTTATTTGCCGATGCAGAAAGTGGAGAAAATGCGCCCGAGCATGTCGTCGGCCGAGACCTTCCCCGTGATCTCGCCCAAGGCCTCGTGGGCCAAGCGCAATTCTTCGGCGGCCAGTTCAAGCATTTCGTGATGCAGTTCACGTTTTGCCGTTTCCGCGTGGACCTGGGCCCGATGCAGGGCCTCGACATGGCGCCCACGGGCGGAGAACTCGCCGGCGCTGGCCTCTTCCGGATTGCCCATGGCCAGCCCGCGCAGGCGCTGGTGCAGGGTTTCCAGGCCATGACCACTGATCGCCGAGACCCAGATCGCGTCGTCGCTGTCCACGACCGGCGCTGGCAACAGGTCGCTCTTGTTGTGGATCAGCAGCCGCAGCGGCACTGCGGCGATGTCGGCTTCGACCGCGGCCAGGCCGGAGGCAGGGTCGCGGGCGTCCACCACCACCAGCGCCAGGTCGGCGGCTTGCAGTTCGGCCCGGGCCCGGCGCATGCCTTCGCGTTCGATCGCATCGCCGCCCTCGCGCAGGCCGGCGGTGTCCACCAGCGTCAGTTCCAGACCATCCAGGCGCATGGTTTCGCGCAGTACGTCGCGGGTGGTGCCGGGGACATCGGTGACGATGGCACGATCGCTGCCGGCCAGCACGTTCAACAGCGAACTCTTGCCCGCATTCGGCGGGCCGACGATCACCGCGTGCAGGCCGTCGCGCAACTTGCGGCCGCGCTCGGCTTCGGCCAGCAGTTGCGCGAGGTCGGCCTGGGTCCGCGCAAGCCGCTCACTGACCGCCGCACCGCCAAGCGTTTCCAGCGACTCATCGGCAAAATCGATCGCCGCTTCCACATGCACGCGCAAGCCGGACAGGCTTGCGGCAAGGGCGTCCACGCGTTGCGAGAACATCCCGTCGAGGGAACGTCGCGCCGCGCGCGCCGCACGCGTATCGGAAGCGGCGATCAGGTCGGCGATGGCTTCGGCCTGGGCCAGGTCGAGGCGATCGTTGAGGAACGCACGCTCGCTGAATTCGCCCGGACGTGCCGGCCGCGCACCCAGCGCGCAGGCGCGTGCGACCAGTTGCTGCAGGACCACCGGGCTGCCATGCGCCTGCAGCTCGACCACGTCCTCGCCGGTGAAGCTGCGTGGCGCGGGGAACGACAACGCAACGCCATCGTCGATCGCCTCCCCGTTGCCATCATCGAAACGCACATGGTGCGCATGGCGCGGACGCAGGCGGCGAGCGCAGATGCTTTCGGCGATCGGCAACGCCCGCGACCCGGAGAGCCGCACGATGCCGACGCCGCCCGCCCCTGCCGCGGTGGCGACGGCGGCGATGGTCTCGGTACCGGATTTGGCAATGGGTGCGGAAGAAGTCATGGCCGGAAGTCTTGCATATCCGCAAAAGGAAACCCGCCTTGCGGCGGGTTTCGCGGTCCTGCATGCACGGATCGGCTTTTCTACTTCGCGGAAATCGCCTTGGGCTTGGCCTTGGACTTGATCTTGTCCTCGGGCGCGGCCGGAGGCTTGCCCATGTGCCTGCCGAGCCACCATTGCTGCAACAGGCCCAGGCTGCCGTTGGTGACCCAGTACAGCACCAGGCCGGACGGGAAGAAAGCCATCATCCCGCCGAACACCAGCGGCATGAACTGCATCATCTTCTGCTGCATCGGATCCATGCCCACCGCCGGGGTCATCTTCTGCGTGCGCCACATCACCAGCATGTTCAGCGCCGGCAGGATGAAATACGGATCGCGCGCGGTCAGGTCCTGGACCCAGGCGAACCATGGCGCCTGGCGCAATTCGACCGACTCGTTGAGCACCCAGTACAGGGCGAGGAAGATCGGCATGGTCACCAGGATCGGCAGGCAACCGCCCATCGGGTTGATCTTCTCCTTCTTGTACAGCTCCATCTGCGCCATCTGGAACTTCTGGCGGTCGTCGCCGTAACGCTCCTTCAGCTGGGCGATGCGCGGCTGGAACTGGCGCATCTTGTTGGCGCTGCGGTATTGCGCAGCCGAGAGCGGCCACAGGGCCAACTTGACCAGCACCACCAGGCCGATGATCGACCAGCCCCAGTTGCCCAGCAGCGAATGCAGATGGCTGAGGATCCAGAACAGGCCTCTGCCGATCACGGCGAATATCGCGAACCTGCTGTAGTCCACCGCGCGATCGAGTTCGGGAACATTCTGTTCCTTGATCTTGTTGACCAGCTTCGGGCCCACCCACAAGCGTGCCGTGGTCACCGCTTGCTGGCCGGGTGCGACGTTCACGCCCGGGCCGGCCTCGCTGATCGAATTGCTCGGCACGCCATTGATGGTGCGTGAATCGAGGGAGACGTTGACCTTGTCTTCCTTCTGCGGGATCCATGCGCTGAAGAAGTGATGCTGGACCATGGCGATCCAGCCACCGCTGATCTGCTGGTCGACCTTGCCGTCATCCAGGTAGTTCTTGAACGGACGCCGGTTGTAGCCGGCGTCGGCGCTGTACCAGGTCGCGCCGCTCAGGCTGAAGGACTCGGGGTTGGTCATGCCACTCTTGACCAGCGGCGGAATGCGTTCGAGCTGGCGGTAGACGAAAGCCTGCCACGGAGCCGTGCCGGCGTTGATCACCTGGTCGCTCACCGTCACGACGTATTCGCCACGCTTGAGGGTGAAGGTGCGGCGGATGCTGACGCCGTCGACCCCACGCCAGAGGAAAGCGACGCTGACGCTATTGTCCTTGCTGCCGAGCGCGTATTCGGTTCCGCCCTGCTCGGGCAGGAACACGGCATCGGCGCCCGGTGCCTTGCTGGTGGGACTGGTCCAGGCGATGACGGCGTTGTAGCGGCGGGCCGGATCCTCGTTGAACAATTCGACCGGCGCACTGCCGGGCTGCTTGCTCTGCGGATACAGCAACAGTTGCGCATCAAGCACCCTGCTGCCGTCGAGCTTCAGGCGCAGGACGTCGGTGGTGATGGTGATCGCGGTGGCCGACGGCGTCGCCGGGGCTTGCGCCTCGACGCTTGTTGCGACCGATGATCCGCTTGCCACGGCGGACTGCGGCAAAGCCAGGCTTCCCGTGCTTGGCACGCCGGCGCCGTTATTGTCTGTGCCGGGGGTGGTTTGTGCACTTGGCGTTACGGTTGCTTCGGGCTTGGGTGC
The DNA here is from genome assembly GCA_050737675.1 of Pseudoxanthomonas sp. Taxonomy (GTDB): domain Bacteria; phylum Pseudomonadota; class Gammaproteobacteria; order Xanthomonadales; family Xanthomonadaceae; genus Pseudoxanthomonas_A. The sequence continues at coordinate 14,627 of JBOHXX010000007.1, read as the reverse complement.
GTTGAACTTGCCCCATTCCATCCACAACAGGGTCGCCACCATCAGCCAGGCGAAAATCAGGAAGACACGGGTCTGGTTCATCGGGCAGGCATTCTCAACCGGTGGAAACGTCCGGTTTGGGCGTGTTGCTGGAAAGGGAAGGAAGCGAAGAGGAGGAAGTTGATTCCGTGACCGGCGGCATTGTGCCGGGCGCGGCCGGCGCGGGCAATGCGCCGGCGCGCAGCAGCGTGCGCAGGAAGGTCTCGCGCAACTGCGCGTTGTCGGCCTTGCGCGCCGCCACGCGTGCGACCAGCACGTAGTCGCCACCGGGCAATTGCCCGCGCAGCCTGCGGAACTGGTCGCGGAACACGCGCTTGATCCGGTTTCGGCCGACCGCGTTCGGATCGACCTTGCGCGAGACCGCCAGGCCCAGCTTCGCCGGCGTTTCGCCAGCCAGCCAATGCAGGCTCAGCAATGGATCCGAAGTGCGCCGCGCCTGCGCGAACACGCGTGCGTATTCGGCGCCCGTGCGTACCCGCGCAGCAGGCGGGAAGGTGGCGTTCTTCATGTGTGCGATATCACTGGATGTGGAATCGCGGATACGAAAAAGTCCGCACAGGACTGCGCGGACTCTTGCGAAGGACAGGCATGGATGGACTCGGCCGCAACTGCGGCAGGGGCCATCAGGCGCTCAGGCGAGCGCGGCCCTTGGCACGACGACGGGCCAGGATCTTGCGGCCATCGGCGGTCGCCATGCGGGCACGAAAGCCGTGGTCGCGCTTGCGCTTGAGATTGCTGGGTTGGTAAGTGCGCTTGGTGGCCATGGGGCCCTCGGGCGGGTTGCGGTGGAAAGAACCGGTAATTCTATAGGGTCGACCAAGCCCGGGTCAACTCCGCCATGATCCGACTTTACCCTGGGCACACGCGCCACCCGATCGATCGGGCGACGCGCGCTGCTGCCCGATGCCCGTGGCTGGGAATATGTCGCGGCGCGGCGCGTGATAATGTGGCTGACTGTATTTCACCCGCGTCCCGCGCGATCCCCCTTGCCGCGCACGCCCTCCAGAAGAACCGATTGCTGCCCTCGATGGATGCCTGGCCCCGCTGCCTCGAACGCCTGGAAGCCGAACTGCCGGCCGAGGATGTCCACACCTGGCTCAAACCGCTCCAGGCGGAGCAACGCGTGGATGCGATGGTGCTTTACGCGCCGAATGCGTTCATCGTCGAACAGGTGCGCGAGCGCTACCTGTCGCGCATCCAGGAGTTGCTGGGGCATTTCGCCGGGCATCGTGACGTTTCCGTGGAAATCGGTTCGCGCGCGCGCATCGCCGAACCCGCGTCTTCGTCTTCGTCTTCGGCCTCGGCAGTCGCCCACTTCGCCGCCACCGAGCCTTACGCCGGCAATCTGGATTCGCACTACAGCTTCGACAATTTCGTCGAGGGCCGTAGCAACCAGCTGGGCCGCGCCGCGGCCTGGCAGGCCGCGCAGACGCCGGGCGACCGCTCCCACAATCCGCTGCTGCTGTACGGCGGCACCGGCCTGGGCAAGACCCACCTGATGTTCGCCGCCGGCAACGAACTGCGCCGGCAGAATCCGAACGCACGCGTGCTGTACCTGCGGTCGGAACAGTTCTTCAGCGCCATGACCAAGGCCCTGATCGAGAAATCGATGGACCAGTTCAAGCGCCGTTTCCAGCAGGTGGACGCGCTGCTGATCGACGACATCCAGTTCTTCGCCGGCAAGGACCGCACCCAGGAAGAGTTCTTCCACACCTTCAACGCGCTGTTCGACGGCCGCCAGCAGATCATCCTGACCTGCGACCGCTACCCGCGCGAAGTGGAGGGCCTGGAACCGCGGCTGAAATCGCGCCTGGCCTGGGGCCTGTCGGTGGCGATCGAGCCGCCCGACTTCGAGACCCGCGCCGCCATCGTCCTGGCCAAGGCGCGCGAGCGCGGCGCGCAGATTCCCGACGACGTGGCCTTCCTGCTGGCCAAGAAGATGCGCTCCAACGTGCGCGACCTGGAAGGCGCCTTGAACACGCTGACCGCGCGCGCCAACTTCACCGGCCGCGCGATCACCCCGGAATTCGCCCAGGAAACCCTGCGCGATCTGCTCCGCGCCCAGCAGCAGGCAATCAGCATCCCCAACATCCAGAAGACCGTGGCAGACTATTACGGTCTGCAGGTCAAGGACTTGCTGTCCAAGCGGCGCACGCGCTCACTGGCGCGCCCGCGACAGGTGGCGATGGCCCTGGCCAAGGAACTGACCGAACACAGCCTGCCCGAGATCGGCGACGCCTTCGCTGGTCGCGACCACACCACCGTTTTGCATGCCTGCCGGCAGATCCGCAACCTGATGGCCACCGACGGCAAGCTGCACGAGGACTGGGACAAGTTGATCCGTAAGCTCAGTGAATAAAAGGTCCCAGGCCCTGTGGATAAACTGGGGATGAAAATCGCCCGCAAAGTTATCCACAAGTTGTACCGGCAACCAACACCCCGTGATACAAAGTTTGAAGTCGTCTAAAAACCAATAATATTCAAATAGTTGCGCCGCTTCTCCACTGAATCCGGCGAAACCATCACCACCAGCTTTTGATTTATTACTCTTCTAAAGATCCAGTGCATAAGGGGCCAGCACCACATGCGTTTCAGTCTGCAGCGCGAAGCTTTCCTGAAGCCGTTGGCGCAAGTCGTCAACGTGGTCGAACGTCGGCAGACCCTGCCGGTCCTCGCCAATTTCCTGGTCCAGGTGCAGGGCGGGCAACTCTCGCTGACTGGCACCGACCTGGAAGTCGAGATGATCGCGCGCAGTGCGGTCGACGATGCCCAGGACGGTGAAACCACGATCCCGGCACGCAAGTTGTTCGAGATCATCCGGGCCCTGCCCGACGGCAGCAAGATCACCGTTAGCCAGACCGGCGACAAGGTCACGGTATCGGCAGGGCGCAGCCGCTTCACCCTGGCGACGTTGCCGGCCAACGATTTCCCCTCGGTCGATGAAGTCGAGGCCACCGAGCGCGTCAACGTGCCGGAAGCCGCACTGAAGGAACTGATCGAACGTACCGCCTTCGCCATGGCCCAGCAGGACGTGCGCTATTACCTCAACGGCTTGCTGTTCGACCTGGGTGACAAGCTGCTGCGCTGCGTGGCCACCGACGGCCACCGCCTGGCCCTGTGCGAAACCCCGCTGGAAGGCGCTTCCGGGGCCAAGCGCCAGATCATCGTGCCGCGCAAGGGCGTGACCGAACTGCAGCGGCTGCTGGAAAATGGCGACCGCGAACTGGAACTGGAAATCGGCCGCAACCACATCCGGGTCAAGCGCGATGATGTGACCTTCACTTCCAAGTTGATCGACGGGCGTTTCCCCGACTATGCCGCAGTGATTCCGATCGGCGCGGACCGCGAGGTCAAGCTGGATCGCGAGGTCCTGCGCGCGGCTTTGCAGCGCGCGGCCATCCTGTCCAACGAGAAGTACCGCGGCGTCCGCGTCGAGGTTTCGCCTGGCCAGCTCAAGATCAGCGCGCACAACCCGGAGCAGGAAGAAGCCCAGGAAGAGATCGAGGCCGACACCAAGGTCAGCGACCTGGCCATCGGCTTCAACGTCAATTACCTGCTCGATGCCCTCTCCGCCCTGCGTGACGAATACATCATCATCCAGCTGCGCGATGCCAATTCCTCGGCCCTGGTGCGTGAAGCGAGCAGCGAGAAATCACGGCACGTGGTGATGCCGCTGCGCCTGTGACCGGGCTGTTCCACGTGGAACACAAACAACCTCGCCCGGAGCTCTCCGGGCGAAGTCGTTTTGGGGCGGCGGAATGCACGTGATCCGGCTGACCGCCTCGGGTCTGCGCCGCTTCGATTCTGCATCGATCGCCCCTGCCCCTGGCCTCAACCTGATTACCGGCGACAACGGCGCCGGAAAGACCAGCCTGCTCGAGGCCCTGCACCTGATGGCTTATGGCCGCAGTTTCCGGGGGCGGGTACGCGATGGCCTGGTGCGGACCGGCGCCGAAGCGGTCGAGATCTTCGTCGAGTGGCAGGAAGGCCCCGAGGCCCGGCACCGCCGCGCCGGGCTGCGCCACACCGGCCAGAGCTGGGTCGGGCGCCTGGATGGCGAGAGCGTGAGCCAGTTGGGTGAACTCTGCGCTGCGCTTGCGGTGGTCAGTTTCGAGCCGGGCAGCCATGCGCTGGTGACCGGTGGGGGTGAACCTCGCCGCCGCTTCGTGGATTGGGGCTTGTTCCACGTGGAACCTGGATTCCTGCCCCTGTGGCGCCGTTACGCGCGCGCCCTCAAGCAGCGCAATGCCTTGTTGAAGTCGGGCGCCGGTGGCCAACAACTCGATGCCTGGGACCACGAGCTGGCCGAGGCTGGCGAACCGATGACCCGCCACCGCCGGCAGTACCTGGAACAACTGCAGACCCGCCTGTTGGTAGTCGCCGGAGACCTGGTGCCGGCGCTGGGCGCGAGCAGCATCGAGTTCCAGTCCGGCTGGCGCAGCAGTGAACTGTCCCTGGCCGACGCCCTGCTGTTGGCGCGCGACCGCGACCGTGGGGTTGGCTACACGACGGTCGGTCCGCACCGCGCAGACTGGCGGATCGACTACGCCGCCCACCCCCAACGCGAAGCCCTGTCCCGCGGGCAAGCCAAGCTCTCCGCGCTTTCGGCCTTGCTGGCCCAGGCAGAAGACTATGCCCAGCGTCGGGGTGAGTGGCCGATCGTGGCCCTGGATGACCTGGCTTCGGAACTGGATCGCAATCACCAGCGCCGCGTCCTCCAGCGGCTGCTTGGTAGCGGCGCGCAGGTTTTTGTCACCGGCACCGAGCCACCTTCCGCTTTAGCCGAGCTGGAAGTGGCGCCGAGCTTGTTCCACGTGGAACAAGGCCTGATCCAGTCCCGTTGAGCCGTTGTCGCCTGCGGGGGCGATCAGCTGAAATGCTATAATTCCTGCCTCACTCCCAATAGCTAATGTGTAGCCCCGCCTTTCGCGCCAATCCCGCGAATCCGGCCTGCATTGAGGCCAGCAGCCGACCCCGAAGCGAATGACCGAAGAAACGACGACACCAGTCCCCAACGGCAATTACGATTCCAGCAAGATCACCGTCCTGCGCGGCCTGGAGGCAGTCCGCAAGCGCCCCGGCATGTACATCGGCGACGTCCACGACGGCACCGGCCTGCACCACATGGTGTTCGAGGTGGTCGACAACGCCATCGACGAAGCGCTGGCCGGCCATGCCGACGATGTGGTGGTGAAGATCCTGGTCGATGGTTCGGTCGCGGTCTACGACAACGGCCGCGGCATCCCGGTCGACATCCACAAGGAAGAGGGCGTTTCCGCAGCGGAAGTCATCATGACCGTGCTGCACGCCGGCGGTAAGTTCGACGACAACAGCTACAAGGTTTCCGGCGGCCTGCACGGCGTCGGCGTATCGGTGGTCAACGCCTTGTCCGAGCACCTGTGGCTGGATGTGTGGCGAGACGGCTTCCACTACCAGCAGGAATATTCGCTGGGTGAACCACTGTATCCGCTCAAGCAACTCGAGGCCTCCGACAAGCGCGGCACGCTGCTGCGTTTCAAGCCGGCGGCCGAGATCTTCACGGACGTCGAATTCCATTACGACATCCTGGCCAAGCGCCTGCGCGAGCTGTCGTTCCTCAACTCCGGGGTCAAGATCACCCTGAGCGACGAACGCGGCGAAGGTCGCCAGGATCTGTTCCAGTACGAGGGCGGGATCCGTTCTTTCGTCGAGCATCTGGCCCAGCTGAAGACGCCGCTGCACCCGAACGTGATTTCCGTGACTGGCGAGCAGAACGGCATCACCGTCGATGTCGCCCTGCAGTGGACCGACTCGTACCAGGAAACGATGTTCTGCTTCACCAACAACATCCCGCAGAAGGACGGAGGCACCCACCTGATCGGTTTCCGCGCCGCGCTCACCCGCACCCTGACCAACTACATCGAACAGAGCGGCATCGCCAAGCAGGCCAAGATCACCTTGTCCGGCGACGACATGCGCGAGGGCATGATCGCGGTGCTGTCGGTCAAGGTGCCGGATCCCAGCTTCTCTTCGCAGACCAAGGAGAAACTGGTCAGTTCCGAGGTCAGGCCGGTAGTTGAAGGCACGTTCGGTGCACGTTTGGAGGAGTTCCTGCAGGAACACCCCAACGAGGCCCGCGCCATCACCGGCAAGATCATCGACGCCGCGCGTGCCCGCGAAGCCGCGCGCAAGGCCCGCGACCTGACCCGTCGCAAGGGCGCGCTGGACATCGCCGGCCTGCCAGGGAAGCTGGCCGACTGCCAGGAAAAGGATCCGGCGCTGTCGGAACTGTTCATCGTCGAGGGCGACTCCGCTGGTGGTTCGGCCAAGCAGGGCCGCAACCGCAAGAACCAGGCCGTGCTGCCATTGCGCGGCAAGATCCTCAACGTGGAACGCGCGCGCTTCGATCGAATGCTCGCTTCCGCGGAAGTCGGCACGCTGATCACCGCGCTGGGCACCGGCATCGGTCGCGACGAATACAACCCGGACAAACTGCGTTACCACCGCATCATCATCATGACCGACGCCGACGTCGACGGTTCGCACATCCGTACTTTGCTGCTGACCTTCTTCTACCGGCAGATGCCGGAGTTGATCGAGCGCGGCCACATCTACATCGGCCTGCCGCCGCTCTACAAGTTGAAGCAGGGCAAGCAGGAGATGTACATGAAGGACGATGCGGCGCTGAACGTCTATCTCGCCAACAGCGCGGTCGAGAACGCCGGGCTGATTCCCGCCGAAGGCGAGCCGCCGATCACCGGCGAAGCGCTGGAGAAGTTGCTGCTGTCCTTCGCCGGCGCGCGCGAGGCGATCGCCCGCAACGCGCATCGTTACGATCCGATCCTGCTTGAGTCGCTGATCGACTTCACCCCGCTGGACATGGAGCACCTGAGCCGGAACATCGACGAGCGCCATGAACTCGAGGCCCTGGAAGCGAAGCTCAACCGCGGTGGCATCGGCAGCGCGCGCTATGCATTGACCCTGCAGGCCGCCACCGAACAGCGTCCGGCCGCCTTGCTGGCCACGCGCAAGCACATGGGCGAGGAACTGGTCCAGGTACTGCCGGTGACGGCCTTCGAATCCGGCGAACTGCGGCCACTGCGCGAAGCCGCGGCGGTGCTGCACGGCCTGATCCGGGAAGGTGCGCAGATCGTGCGCGGCAACAAGACCCAGTCGATATCGAGTTTTGCCGAAGCGCAGGCCTGGCTGCTGGACGAAGCCAAGAAAGGCCGCAGCATCCAGCGCTTCAAGGGCCTGGGCGAAATGAATCCGGAACAGTTGTGGGACACCACGGTGAATCCCGACACGCGCCGCCTGTTGCAGGTACGCATCGAGGACGCGGTCGCTGCCGACCAGATCTTCAGCACGTTGATGGGCGACGTGGTCGAACCGCGCCGCGCGTTCATCGACGCCAATGCATTGAAGGTTTCCAATCTCGACGTCTGAAGCCAGTGAATCCATGGTGATGGAGCCGCATGCACCGCCGCCGCTTCCGGTGATGCCTGCGGCGCCGCGGCCGGAGCGCCCGCTCGCGGGATTCTTCCTGGACTTGGCGATCGCCATCGGCGCGATGTTGTTCCTGTCCGTGGCCGCCGGAATGGTCTGGGCCATGTTCAAGGGCGTGCAGCTCGCCCTGCGCGGCGGCGGTGCGCCGGATCCCGCGGCGATCATGCGCCTGATCGGCCAACCAGGCGCCCTCGCCATGATCTGGATGACGCTGGTCAGTACCGGAGGTGCGGCCCTGGTGGTGTATTTCTGGCGTCGCCGGGCCACGCGTGCCGAACGCACGGCCTCCTTGCAGGCGTCGCGGAAAATCTCCACCTGGGGTTGGGTGCTGGCAACCGCTGCGGCCACGTTCCTGTTCAGCACCGCGGCCACCAGCCTGTCGCAGTCCCTGGGCGTGGAACCGCAACCCACCAATCTTGCGATCATCGAAGCGGCTTTCCTCACCAATCCGATATTCCTTGCCCTTTTCGGCGTACTGATCGCACCCGCCTACGAAGAACTGCTGTTCCGCAGGGTGCTGTTTGGCCGTCTGTGGGCCGCCGGGCGGCCGTGGCTGGGCGTGGTGCTGAGCAGCGCCGCCTTTGCCCTGATGCATGAAATCCCGGGTACCACCGGCAACAGCTGGCAGGCGACGGGCGTGTTGTGGCTGACCTACGGATTCATGGGGGCGGCCTTCGCTCTGGTGTACTGGCGCACCCGCACGTTGTGGGCTTCGATCGCCGCGCACGCCCTGAACAACGCCGTGGCCCTGGCCCTGGTCAGGCTGCATGGCGGCGGCTGAATCCACGGGCTTGACGAAAAGTTAAGGCAGGGGTCGCCACACTTGCCGCCCGAATCAGGGGTATCGAGATGAAACGTTGGTTCCTTACGGCCGCAATCGTCGCCGCATTGGCGGGTTGCGCCACCACCACCTCTTCCACGGGCCGCACCCAACTCGTCGGTGGCGTGTCCCAGGAACAACTCAACCAGCTCGGCGTCCAGGCCTTCACCGAGGCCAAAAGCAAGGGTCCGCTGAGCAACGATGCGAAGCAGAACGCGTATGTGCGCTGCGTGGTCAATGCGCTGGTCCGGCAGCTACCGGCGCAAAACCAGTCGGTGGCGTGGGAAACGGCGATATTCGCAGACAAGGAACCCAACGCCTTCGCCTTGCCTGGCGGCAAGGTCGGGGTGAATACCGGCATCTTCACCGTGGCCAGGAACCAGGATCAGCTCGCCGCCGTGCTGGCCCATGAAATCGGACACGTGGTCGAGCGCCACCACGAGGAACGCATCACCCGGCAGATGGGTGCCCAGACTGGCCTCGGCATCGCCGGGGCCTTGCTTGGCGCGCGCTACGGCCAGGGCGCAGCGGATGCGACCAGCCAGTTCGGGGGCATGGCCACGCAGGGATTGTTCCTGCTGCCGGGTTCGCGCACCCAGGAAAGCGAAGCCGACGTGGTCGGCCAGCGGTTGATGGCCCAGGCCGGTTTCGATCCCGCGCAGGCAGTCGACCTCTGGCAAAACATGATCGCCGCCGGCGGCAGCCGTCCGCCGCAATGGCTGTCCACCCATCCCGACCCACAGTCCCGTATCCAGGAGCTGCGAACCCGCGCGGGGAGCCTGGCGCCGACCTACCAGCAGGCGCGTGCTGCAGGGCGCCTGCCGAAGTGCGGTTGAGTCCTGGTTTTGCTGCTTTGCACCACACAACCCTGTTTCCGAGCCATGTCCGTTTCTGTTAGCGTTGCCGCCCCCGCGCAAGTGCCGCTGGCAATCGCACCGGCCTTTGCAGTCCCAACGAGGTGATCTCCATGCAGTTCCGCAATTTCAAACACGCCTTGCTCTCCCTGGCCATCATCGGCGTGCTGGGTACCGTGGCGGCAAGTGGCGCAGTCGAGCGCCCTTCCGACCGCGCCGAGCGCAGCCAGAAGAAGGGCTCGGAGAAGCAGGAGATCATGTATCCCGACGCCACCCGCGAGGAACCCAAGGCCAAGGGCGCGGCGAAGGTGCAAGCCAAGCTGCAGAAGCTGGTGGGCGTGTACAAGAAGGATGATTTCGCCGCCACTCGCGCCCAGGCCGACGAGCTGCTGGCCAATCCCGCGGCCAACGATTACGACAAGGCGGTGGCCGCGCAGCTGGGTTCGCAGGCCGCCTACAACCTCGACGATACCCCCGCCACGATCGCCTACCTGAAACAGGCCCTGCAGCTGAATGCGCTGGACAACAACAACCACTACCAGTTGATGTACATGCTGGCGCAGGTGCAATTGCAGGAAGACCAGTACACCGAAGGTCTCGCCACGCTCGATCGCTACCTCACCGAGACCAAATCCAAGAAACCGGAAGACATGGCGCTGAAGGGCCAGGGCCTGTACCAGGCCGAACGCTATGCCGAGGCGATTCCGGCACTCAAGCAGGCCATCGAAACCTCTCCCGAGCCCAAGGACAACTGGCAGCAACTGCTGATGGCCTCCTATGCCGAAACCGGGCAGTCCGGCGATGCCATCCAGATGGCGGAAAAGATCGCGGCGAAGACGCCAGCCGACAAGAAAGCGCAGATGAACCTGGCTGCGGTCTACCTGCAGGCCGACAAATTCGACAAGGCCGCCGCGGTTCTGGAAAAACTCCGCGTCGGTGGGTTGATGACCGATGAGAAGGACTATCGCCAGCTCTACACCACGTACGCCAACATGGACGGCAAGGAAAAGGAAGTCATCGCCGTGATCAACGACGGCATGCAGAAAGGCATCCTCAAGCCAGACCAGCAGACCTACCTGGCCCTGGCCCAGTCCTATTATTATTCCGACCAGATCCCGCCGGCGATCGAGGCATGGAAGAAGGCCGCGCCCCTGTCCAAGGATGGCGAGACCTATCTCAATCTGGCCAAGGTGCTCTGGCAGGAAGACCGGATTCCCGAAGCCAAGCAGGCGGCGAAGTCGGCGTTGGAAAAGGGCATCAAGAAGCCGGAAGAGGCAAAAAAGATCATCGCCTTGCCCTGACCGGGCAAGCGGGAAATAGAGTTTCCGCACGCCGAAAAGATGGTACTGGCGTGGGGGATTGGTATAAGCTGGCTCATCCCCTGACGTGAACGTCAGGGGCCCCAAATTTTGCTGACGCCGACTCGTCGGCCCAAGAAACGTGAGTTCATTAGGCGCATGGCTGAACAACTGGTCATAAACAGGTATCGGGAAGACGAGCCGCAAACCGGGCTGAACTGGCCGCGCATCATCGGCATGGCTTTCGTCATCGCCCTGCATGCGGCCGCATTCCTGCTGCTGCTGATCCCGGCGGTGGCCCCGCCGGCGGACAAGGACCAGGAAGTAAAGACGACCGTCACCATCGTCGACGCGCCACCACCACCACCACCACCACCGCCGCCGCCGCCGCCGACCGATACGCCGCCGCCGCCGGTGAAGAACCTGGCGCCGCCGAAGGCCACGCCGACGCCGCCGCCGCCTGACGCGCCGCCGATCGACGTCGCCGAACCGCGTCCGACCGACGTCTACCAACCGCCGTCGCCGCCCGCGCCGCCCGCGCCCACACCGGATGTAAGCGCCAGCGTCGACATCTCGTCCAAGAACATGAATCCGCCCAAGTACCCGCCCGCCGCCGCGCGCGCCGGTATCCAGGGCACGGTGATCCTGATCATCGACGTGGATGCCAGCGGCAACGTCACCAATGTCTCGGTCGAGAAATCCAGCCGCAATCGCGACCTGGATCGGGCCGCGATGGATGCGGCGCGCAAGTGGCGCTTCAATCCCGGCCAGAGCAACGGCCAGAAGTCGGCGGGACGCGTGCGCGTGCCGGTTGACTTCAAGATGTAAAGCGCGGACAAGCTTAGGTCCGAACTGTTCCGACACAACTGTTCCGAAACACGGCTTCAACCCAAACCGCCACACCCTCATCATCACAAATAAAAGGTAAGCGTCATGCTGCAGGAAACCACCGCCGCTGCTGGAGGCACCAACGCCGCCCAGGCCCTGAACAACATGGGCTTCGAGCATCTGATTAGCGAAATGACCTCCACCCCGGGTGGCTATGTTGTTTCCTGGGTCGTGCTGATCACTCTGATCATCATGTCCGCGCTGTCCTGGTACTGGACGGTGATCAATTTCATCAAGAACATGCGCCTGAAGAGCCAGGCCGATCGCGTCACGGCGACGTTCTGGGACACGGCCAACGCGCAGGACGCGATCCGCCTGATGGAAGAACAGCCGCGCAACGAGCCGTTCTCCAAGATCGCGCTGGATGCCGCGCAGGCCGCCGCGCACCACCAGCGCAGCGAAGGCTCCTCGGGCCTGGCCGAATCGCTGAACCGTTCCGAGTTCGTCGATCGCGCGCTGCGCCAGGCGGTAACCCGCGAAAGCTCCAAGCTGCAGGCCGGCATGACCGTGCTGGCGACGGTCGGCGCGACCGCTCCGTTCGTGGGCCTGCTGGGTACGGTCTGGGGCATCTACGGCGCCCTGATCCGCATCGGCCAGTCCGGCGAAGCATCGATCGGCGCGGTGGCCGGTCCGGTCGGCGAGGCGTTGATCATGACCGCGCTTGGCCTGTTCGTGGCTATCCCGGCGGTGCTGGCTTACAACTTCTTCAACCGTACCAACAGCGCCACCAACGCCAAGTTCGATACCTTCGCCCACGATCTGCACGACTTCTTCGCCACCGGCTCGCGCGTTCGCTGAGCCGGTACGTCCAAGCGCATACAGATCAATAACGGAGCCGAAGCATGGCCTTCAGTAGTGGTAACGACAGCGGTGGCCCGATGGCCGAGATCAACGTCACGCCCCTCGTGGACGTGATGTTGGTGCTGCTCATCATCTTCATCATCACCGCGCCGCTGATGCAGCACAAAGTGAAGGTCGAGCTGCCCAAGGCCAACCTGGACAAGAGGGATAACCCTTCCGGGCCGAAGACGCCGCCGATCACCCTGGCGGTGACCGAGGACGGCAAGATGTACTGGAACGACGAACCGGTGACCAAGGAAATCCTCGAATCGCGTCTTTCCAGTGCGGCGCAGTTGACCCCGCAGCCTTCGCTGAACCTGCGTGGCGACCGCACCACCAAGATGCGTACGATCAACGAGGTGACCAAGATCGCGCAGGACCAGGGAATGCTGGACATCGGCTTCGTCGCCACCAAAGACAGGGGTAACTGAGCCATGGCATTCGCAACCGGTTCCGGCAAGGGCAAGCCGATGGCCGACATCAATGTCACGCCCCTGGTGGACGTGATGCTGGTGCTGTTGATCATCTTCATCGTGACTGCGCCCATCGTGACCTATCCGATCGAGGTCGACCTGCCGCAGCGCGTGATCAACCCACCGCCGCAGTTGAAGGATCCGCCGCCGCCGATCGAATTGCGCATCGACGCTTCCGGGCAGGTGAACTGGAACAACAGCCCGGTGGCGACCACGGAGTTGCAGGCGAAGATGGAAAACGAAGTGCAGCGGGATCCAACCAACCAGCCGGAGCTGCGCATCGACGCAAACCCGGATGCGCAGTACGACGTGATGGCCAAGGTACTGGCCGCCGCCAAGAACGCGCAGATGCAGAAGATCGGTTTCGTGCAGCAATAAATCGCCGCGCAAGCAGGACCGTTGTTTTCTCCACGCCACCTTCGGGTGGCGTGTTTGTTTGAAGAGCCAGAACCAGCAACGGGCGTCCCGGCTTGCAGCGGGACGAGGGCGGGCGTAGCGTGGAGTCATCACCGACGTCAGGAGTCCGCCATGGCTTTCTCCGCTTCAGCACGTGATTCGATGGTTTCCGAAATGAACATCACCCCGCTGGTGGACGTGATGCTGGTATTGCTGGTGATCTTCATGGTCTCCGCACCGCTGGTTTCGCAGCCGATCCGGGCCAGCCTTCCGCAGTCGACACCGCCGATAGACACCACCAGGCCGCCAAGCCTGCGCCTGACAGTGGGCGACGACGGCTCCTATCGCCTGGACGACCGCCTGCTGACATCCACCGAGTTGTGGCAGCGGCTCGACGATGCCGTGATCTCCGATCCCCGGACCACGCTGCGGGTCAGCGCCACCTCCGATGCGGACTACCAGCGCGTGGTGACTGCGATGGCCGAAGCCCGCCAGCGCGGCATCGTCGATATCGCCGTGCAACAGCCCTAGAGAGACCCGCTCCTGGAGAAGCCTGCCGCAGCGGAAAATTGCTTCAACGCTGACCGGAAAGAAGCTCCAGGTAACGGTGGATCGTGCGCTCCAGCCCGGCGTACAGCGCTTCGCTGATCAGGGCGTGGCCGATGGATACTTCCAGCAGTTCCGGGATGGCCTCCAGGAAGTCTCCCAGATTGGCCTGGCTGAGGTCGTGGCCGGCATTGACGCCAAGGCCCAGCGCCTGGGCCTGGCGTGCGGTTGCCACGCAGGCATCCAGTGCGGCCCGGGCGTCACCCGATGCCTGCGCCTCGGCATAGGGGCCGGTATAGATTTCGATCCGGTCCGCACCGATTTCGTGGGCGCGATCCAGGCCCGCTCCCCCCGCATCGACGAACACGCTGACCCGGCAGCCACAGGCCTTGAGCTCGGCGACCAGCGGACGCAGGCGTTCGGCGTCCTGTTCGAAATCGAATCCATGGTCGGAAGTCAGTTGCCCGTCGTTGTCCGGCACCAGCGTGGCCTGGGCGGGACGCACCTGTTGGCAGAGTGCCAGGAATCCCGCATAGCCCACGCGGGCGGGTGCGAACGGATTGCCTTCCAGGTTCAGTTCGACCCCGTGCTCCTGGGTCAATTCCGCCAGCGCCAGGACATCGGCGTGGCGGATATGACGCTGGTCGGGCCGCGGGTGCACGGTGATGCCATGGGCACCGGCGTACAGGCAGGTGCGCGCGGCGCGGACCACGTCGGGTTCGTCGCCGCCACGTGAATTGCGCAGCACCGCGATCTTGTTGACGTTGACGCTGAGCGCGGTCATCGCATCCCAACCGTCGCTGGCAGCGCTGGCTTCAAGAGTTGTGCGGCGGTTCTGCGGGCGGCTGCAATCCGGCCTTGCGCGCCTCGGCAATCTCACGCAGGCGGCGCAACTCGACTGGATCGATCATGTGGCTTTCATCACGGGCATTGCTGCCCACGCGTGCCGCGTACCAACCCATGATCCAGGCGACTAACAAACCCAGTG
>JBOHXX010000006.1:0-32967 GCA_050737675.1 Pseudoxanthomonas sp. | reverse complement strand
GCCTTCCAGTCGCGCTCGACCGGCGCAGGCGTCAATGCGGTCTGCGCACCGGCAAGTGGCTCGCCTTTCCCGAGCGTCGCGGTGGCGGGCTGCCAGTCCTGTCCACGCTGCGCGCGCAGCGCATCCACCAGTTGCGGCAAGGGTGCGTCCGCTCGTTTCGCCCGTGCGCTTCCGGCAAGCAATGCATACGGCGCCTTGCCTTGTGCCAGGAATACCAGCACTTCCGGGCGATACCCCAGCCGCAACGTGGGTGCCTCACCCTCGGTACTGCTCTTGGAGATCAGCCGCCAGTAGTGGTCGCGGTTCAATTGCTGCAATGCCTGTGGCGGTGAACGGCTGCTGCCGCCTTCCAGCTGGAAGGCCATCCACGGCGCCGCTGCGAATCCCCATTCGGCGTCCTCGCTGTCGCGTGACTTGAGTATCCATTCGTTGCTGCTGTTGCCGGGCAGCAACACATCCGCGCGCTCGAACGGGAAGCGGCCATCTATTTCGTAGACGAATGCATCGCTGCCATCTTTCTCGACAATGCGCTTGCCGGTGATTTCTTCCCACTGCCAATCCTGGGTCGCGGTTGCCGCGGCGAACTCGGCGCGCACGCTGGCCAAGGCAAGCGCCGGCTGGTCTTTCTGCAAGGGCACCAGGCGCAGGTATTTCGCCCGCACGCTGTCCACTTCGATGCGATCCTTGAGGATGCGCGCACCGTTGTTCTGCAATTCAACCAGGTGTCCTTCATCCTGCACCGTACGCCAGTTCTTCAGATCGTCCGAAGCCACAACACGATAGGGCCGGTCGAACGGCGCCTGCCCGGCAGTCCAACTGATCGTCAAAGCCTGCACGGGTTCGCGCAGGCGACTGGTATCGATCAAGTATTCGTTGCTGGAACCTGTCGTCGCGCCGCTCTCCGTCATCACCACCCGGCGCAAGCTTCCATCGGCGGCGATCTCGCTGATCGAGGCGATGTCGCGCGACGGCGAAGTGCTGCTGGAAGGCAGGGCGAACCACGGCACTTCCACCACGTTCACCGGCTGGGCCAGTGGTTGCGCGGCATCGAAAAGGGACGCCGCTATCGCGACACCGTCGGCATTCACCACCACCAGATCCTTCAAAGCCGGCGACTGCAGTTGTCGATACACCGTGCGATCCAGCACTACCCGGTAAGCGCCGGCATCCGGATTCGACAAAGCAAGCGGCCATTGCTGCGCGTAGTCGTCGCGCACACCGGCGAAGGCGGCCAGCGGCAACAACGCCATCCATGCGAAACGTTTCATGCGGAGGCTTCCTCTTCAGTTGCAGTGCGCGGCGGCGCCGGCGCGAAATAACCCACCAGCGTGCACAGCAGGCCATAGGCGATGAACGAGGCGATGCCCAGCACGTCGCCCAGATTGCCGCGATCGACAAGTATCAGCTTGGCCAGCACCACGCCCATCAACACCGCACCGGCCAGCCACAGTCCGCGATGGCCGCGGCGCGAGCCGATCACCCAACCCAGCACGCCCAGCACGCTCCAGACCACGGTCAGGCTGGTCTGGGCCAGGCTGGTCGAAAGCATGCCCGTATTCCATTCCACACCGCCCCAATGATGCACGGCGCGCAGGGTGACGAAGGTGACCATGAGGAAACCTGCGGCCGACGTCTTGAAGATGCGCAGGCGCTGCAGCCATGCCGGCGCCTGTTCCGACCACAACCAGCGCGCGGCCAGCGCCAACAATGCAAGCTGCGCCAGTTCCATCGGGTTGAGCAACGGAACCCACGGCAACGGCGCGCTGTCGCCGGGCAAGGACAAGGCAACCAGCCACCACAGCGCAAGCACGGTGAAGTACACCGTCTGCAACGCCGTGCGATACGGATCGAAGCGTTCGCCCTGCGGCGCGGCCAGCCACGACCAGCGGAAGATCGACAGCGTGATCGCCGCCAGCCACGGCAACGACAGCAGCGCCACCTGCCAGCCCTGCGCCAGTTCGAAACGATCGGCCAGCCACGAGAACAGCAACGACACCACCGCCGGCCACACCAGCCACCAGGCGAACTGCGCCCAGCCGGCGAAGCGGTCTTCGCTGGCACGCAGGCACAGCAGGCTGCGGATACCGAGCACCGCGAACGCGAGCCACGCCCACAATCCGTAATCGGCGAATGGCTGCTGGTGCGCGTCCATCTGCGCCAACGCCAGCGGCAGCGCGACCACGAAGCCGGCCAGCGTCGTCAGCGCCAGCGCGGCAGCGGGACGCTTGCGGTGCACTTCCGCGGCCAGCCAACCGGTGAGCGCGGCGAAGGCGAGCAAGGTGTCGGCAATACTCGGGGAAGGAACGAAGCGGGTGATTTCGTTGATCCCGTTCCCGCACCACCACAACAATCCCCACAGGTAGTAAGGCAACGCGAGCTGCGTCCGCTCTTCCCGGCGGTACGCCCATGCGCTGGCGAAACCAGCCAGTGCGATCAGCAGCGCGCCCATGAAGGTGGGATTCGCGATGGCCTGTTCGCTTGGCCAGTACTGCGAAGCGCCGATGAACAATGCCGCGGCTGCGGCCAGTTGCAGGCCGGCACCAGTGAGCTGCGGCAGCCAACGCTGCTGGCGCAGCCCCAGCCAGGCCAACGCCGCGCCTTCCAGGGCGAACACCGACGCGGTCGCGCGTGCCGACAGCGCCAGCGGCACCGCCAGCGTGGCGAACCCGACCGCGAGCAAGGCGTACGACGTACCGAGCGCGGCGTAGCGCTCGCGGTGGATGAACAGTTTCGCCAGCACCGCATACAGCGCACCCAGTCCGAGTGCGCACAAGGCCAGCGGCATGCGCGGGCTTTGCTCGGTCGGCATCAGCAGCGCGGCCTGCAGCGAGAACACGATCAACGGCGTGCCGAAGACCAGGCAACCGTCGATGAAATCGCCACGGCTGGCCGGCTGCTTGCGCGCATACAGGATCGGGATGATCAGGTAGAAGGCGAAGAACAGCAGCAGGAAAGGCTCGGTGCTGGCGAACTTGTCGGCCTTGTACTGCAGCACGCCCCACAGCGTGCCAATGCCGAAGGTAAAGGCGAAGCCCAGCAAGTTGAGGATCCGCCACGGCCGGAACCAGGCGATGGCCAGGATCGCCGCGTTCAACACCGCGTAATACGAGAACAGCGCCACATGGTTGCCGCTGCCGGTGGACAGCCAGATCGGGGCCATGAAGCCGGCGAGGATGCCGAGCACCGCCAGCGTCTTCGAGTTCTGCACCACTGCCAGCACACCGACGCCGGCGATCAGCACCACGCTGATGCCGAACGCGGCCGCCGCCGGGACCAGGTGATACATCTTGAACGCGGCGAACACGACCAGCAGCAACACGCCGATCGCACCGCCCTGCAACGCCAGCGCGAACGAGCGCTTGCTGTCGCGCTGGCGCCAGCCGAACACCAGCCCCGCCAACGCGGCGGCGGAGATGCCGGCCAGACGCAGCTCGATCGGCACCGTCAGCCAGCCCTGGTCGCTGGCGTATTTCAGCAGCGCGGCCACGCCGGCCAGCAGCACCAGCATGCCGATCTTCACCGGCACGTTGCCCACGGTGAACCAGCGCTTGATCGCGCGCGCGGCCACGGTGAACACGTCGGGAGTGGATGGCGGCGGGGGCGTCGAAGGACGTGGAGGCGGTGGGGGCGTTGCCGGAATGCGCGGCGCGGCGGGCAAGGGTGGCGGCAGGGGCGCCGCAATCGTCGGATCGGGCACTCCTGCTTGCCGGATCGTCGCCTCCGGTTCCTGCACGCTGGTCGTGCGGGTCAGCTCGGCCAGGGTCGGCTCGCGGGCCATGGCTTCATCGGAAGGCATGTCGTCCGCGACCGATGCGACGGGCGCGCGTTGGTAGGTGGGTCTTGCCGGGTCAGGCGCCGATGCGGAAGTCCGCAGGCGGTAGACCTCGTTCTCCAGATCGCCGACGCGTCGCTTGAGTCCGCTGATCGAGACCAGCGCCACGATGAGCAGGATCGGCACGGCCAACACCACCAGGCCAAGCAGAACCAGTACGCCCGCCAGATCATCCATTGCGTCCCTTCCCAATGCGAATGCCGATGCAGCCTCAGTCAATCCCCGCGTATTTGCAATACAGCCACCGCGGGTGCGGCCTTGATGCAACCCACGGTAGCGGATTGCTATACCCCATACGACAGGAGCGCCACATGGGCGCTCCTGTAAATATTCCGTTGTCCGCGTGGGCGGCTTACTTCCCCGCGACCACCCGCACCATTTCCAGGCACTTGTTGGAATAGCCCCATTCGTTGTCGTACCAGCTGACCAGCTTGACGAAGGTGCTGTCCAGGGCGATACCGGCTTCGGCGTCGAAGATCGAGGTGCGCGCATCGCCGCGGAAATCGGTGGCGACCACCTTGTCTTCCGTGTAACCGAGGATGCCCTTCAATGCGCCTTCGCTCTGCGCCTTCATCTCCGCGCAGATCTCGGCGTAGCTGGCATCCTTCTCCAGCTCCACGACCAGGTCGACCACGGAGACATCGGAAGTCGGCACGCGGAACGACATGCCGGTGAGCTTCTTGTTCAATTCCGGGATCACCACGCCGACGGCCTTGGCCGCGCCGGTGCTGGAGGGAATGATGTTCTCGAGGATGCCGCGCCCGCCGCGCCAGTCCTTGTTGGAAGGACCATCGACGGTCTTCTGCGTGGCGGTGGCCGCATGCACGGTGGTCATCAGGCCGCGCTTGATGCCCCACTTGTCGTGGACCACCTTGGCGATCGGCGCCAGGCAGTTGGTGGTGCAGCTGGCGTTGGAAATGATCGCCTCGCCGTTGTACTTCTTGTCGTTGACACCGAACACGAACATCGGCGTGTCGTCCTTGGACGGCGCCGACAGGATCACCTTCTTCGCGCCCGCATCCAGGTGTTTCTGCGCGGTGGCCTTGTCCAGGAACAGGCCGGTGGATTCGATGACGACTTCGGCGCCGACTTCGTCCCACTTCAGCGCGGCCGGATCGCGCTCCTGGGTCAGGCGGATCTTCTTGCCGTTGATGACCAGGTGGTTGCCGTCGATGGACACGTCGCCCTTGAAGCGGCCGTGCACCGAGTCGTACTTCAGCATGTAGGCCAGGTAATCCGGTTCCAGCAGGTCGTTGATGGCCACGATCTCGATGTCGCTGCCGAAATTCTGCACCGCGGAGCGCAACACGTTGCGGCCGATGCGGCCGAAGCCATTGATGCCTACCTTGATCGCCATGAAACACTCCTGTGGAGACGGGAACGGGAAAGACCGGTATTTTAGCGGCATCCCGCCCCCGCTTTAACCCCCAGCACAAGGTTTCTGAATGCGCCGCCTGTCATTGCTCGTTTTTTTATCGCTGTTGTCGTCCCTGTTGGCCCCTTCCGCACTGGCCTGGAGCAATCTCGGACACCGCCTGGTCGGTGATCTCGCCCAGCGCCACCTCACTGCCGTGGCCAATGCGCAGGTCGCCGAATTGCTGGCGGGCGAACCCGAGCCGAGCCTGGCCGGCGTGGCCTCGTGGGCCGACGACCTGCGTCGCAGCGATGCCGACGCGTTCAAGAAGACCGCTTCCTGGCATTACATCAACTTCCCGGTCGGCACCTGCGCCTATCAGCCTAAACGCGATTGCCCGGACGGGAATTGCGTGGTCGGCCAGATCGAACGCCAGCGCGCGATCCTTGCCGACCGCACCCTGCCGCTGGCGACGCGCCGCGATGCGCTCAAGTTCCTGGTCCACCTGGTCGGTGATGTGCACCAGCCGCTGCATTCCGGCAACCGCACCGACAAGGGCGGCAACGGTTTCCAGATCAGCCTGCGCACCGACCTCAAGCCAGAGGCCTACGCGCAGAAGGATTACGTCGATGGGGTGATGGGCACCAACCTGCATTCGGTGTGGGACTACTACCTGCTGGCTTCCACCGGCCTTTCCGCCCCGCTCTATGCCAACCGGCTGGCGGCACTGCCGTGGCCACCGAAAGCGGCGGGCAAGTACTCACTGGATCCCGCGGCGTGGGCCAGCGAGTCCTGCAAGCTGGTCGATTCCCAGCGCCTGTATCCGAAGCAGCACAAAATGGACCAGCGCTACCTGGATGCGCAGCGACCGCTGGCCGAACAGCGCGTCGAGGTCGCCGCCAAGCGGCTTTCGGACCTGCTCAACGCCACGCTGACCAACTAGGACCTTAGCCATGCCGCCCCTCGTCCACCCGAAGCACCATGCCGACACCGGCACCTGGAGCTACGTGGTCGCCGATACCGAGACGCGTGTGGCGGCGATCATCGACCCGGTGCTGGATTTCGATGCGAAGTCCGCGCGCATCGCCACGACTTCGGCGCAGGCGTTGCTGGATATCGTTGCCGAACAGGGCTACGACGTGCGCTGGTTGCTGGAAACCCACGCCCATGCCGACCATCTTTCCGCCGCGCACTGGCTGAAAGGAAAGCTTCCCGACGCCGCGCTGGCCATCGGCGCCGGCATCCGCGAAGTGCAGCAGACCTTTGCCGCGCGACTGGATCCCGAGGGTGCGATCGCCACCGATGGCTCGCAATTCGATCGCCTGTTCAACGACGACGATGCCTTCGAAGTCGGTTCGCTGCAGGCGCGCGCCATTCCGGTTCCCGGGCATACCCGCGACAGCCTGGCTTACCTGATCGGCGACGCCCTGTTCCCCGGCGACTCGCTGTTCATGCCCGACGCCGGCACCGCGCGTTGCGATTTTCCCGGCGGCGACGCGGCCACGCTGTATCGCTCGATCCGCCGCCTCTACGACACCTTGCCCGACGACACGCGCATGTTCGTCTGCCACGATTACGGCCCCGGCGGCCGCCTTGTAGCCTGCGAAACCAGCATCGGCGAACAGAAGCGCGCCAACCTGCATGTCCGCGATGGCGTCGGCGAAGAGGAGTTCGTGGCCTTGCGCACCGCCCGCGATGCGACACTCGCGATGCCGGCGCTGATCCTGCCGGCGCTGCAGGTCAACCTGCGCGGCGGTGCATTGCCCGAACCCGAGCGCAATGGCGTACGTTATCTCAGGCTCCCGCTCGATTCATTGTGAGAACACCATGACTTCCGCCTCACACCGCTGGATTCTCGTTTCCGCATTTCTCGTCGCAGGATCGGCAACGAACGCCGTCGCCAGCGAGGGCGGCGCGCAGGGCCACGCCTCACAACCGGCCCCGAGTTCGCCGCAAACCATCCCGATCGACGCGGCCACCCTGGCGACACTTCCGCGCGAAGCAGTCACCGCCACCGCGCACGGGAATACGCTGCAGTGCGAAGGCGTCGCCTTGGCGGCATTGCTGCGCACCGCCAACGCGCTGCCGGCCGAACCGCTGCGCGGCGGGCAACTCGCCAACTACGTGCTGGTCGCCGCGCGCGATGGTTACCGCGCCGTGTTCTCGTTGGCCGAACTGGAACCGACCTTGGGCAACCACAGGGTGGTGCTGGTCGATCGCTGCGATGGCCAGCCACTCGGCGACGACGACGGCCCGCTACGCCTGGTCGCACCGGAGGAATCGCGTCCCGCGCGCTGGGTCAGGCAAGTCCAATCCATCACCGTGGTGACCGCCCCATGAAACTCCCGACCCGTTTGTTCCTTGCATGGCTCTGCGCACTCGCGCTGGCTTGTTCCGCAACCGCTGCGAGCGCTGCCGATGGCCCGCCCGCGCCGTTGACGGTGTTCGCCGCGGCCAGCCTGAAAGAGTCGCTGGACGAAGCCGCTATCGCTTACCAGAAGGCGAGCGGGCAGACAGTGCGCGTTTCCTATGCGGCGAGTTCCGCGCTGGCGCGGCAGATCGAACAAGGCGCACCAGCCGATGTGTTCCTGTCCGCCGATCTGGAATGGATGGACTATCTGCAGGAACGCAAGCTCATCGATCCCGCAACCCGAAAGAACCTGCTGGGCAATACGCTGGTGCTGGTGGCGCCGGCTACCGGCAACGTCGCGCCAGTGAAGTTGAAGCCTGGCGTCGACCTGCTTCCGCGATTGGGCGACAACGGACGCATTGCGCTGGGCCTGACCGCCAGCGTGCCTGCTGGCAAGTATGCGAAGGCTTCCTTCGTCTCGCTGGGCGTCTGGAAATCGCTGGAACCCCGGGTGGCCGAAGCCGAAAGCGTGCGCGCGGCGCTGATGCTGGTTGCACGCGGCGAAGCGCCGCTGGGAGTCGTCTACGGCAGCGATGCGCAAGCCGAGCCGAAGGTGCGGGTGGTTGGGGTTTTCCCGGAGGGTACGCACGCGCCCATCGTCTATCCGGCCGCGCGTATCGCCGCGAGCAGGAATCCGCAGGCCGCGGCGTTCGCACGCTGGCTGGGCACGCCTGCGGCGACGAAGATCTTCCGCGCGCATGGTTTCAAGGTGCTTTAGGCAGCGCAGCCCCGCATGTCGCTATTCACCGCCGATGAACTGGTCGCGATCGCGCTCAGCCTGAAGGTCGCCAGCGTGGCCGCGCTGGCCAGCCTGCCTTTCGGCATCGCCCTGGGCTGGTTGCTGGCGCGCAAGCGTTTTCTCGGAAAATCGCTGCTCGATGCGCTGGTGCATCTGCCGCTGGTGTTGCCGCCGGTGGTCGTCGGTTATGTGTTGCTGGTGAATTTCGGCAGCCAGGGCGCGATCGGCAAATTCCTGGCTTCGTTCGGCATCGAATTCGCGTTCCGCTGGACCGGCGCGGCGCTGGCCAGCGCGATCATGGGTTTCCCGTTGATGGTGCGGGCGATCCGTCTTTCCATCGAAGCCACCGACCGGCGCCTGGAACAGGCGGCATCGACGCTGGGTGCTAGTCCCTGGCGCGTGTTCCGCACCATCACCTTGCCGCTGGCGTGGCCGGGCATCGTCGCCGGCGCGGTGCTGGCCTTCGCCAAGGCGTTGGGCGAATTCGGCGCGACCATCACCTTCGTTTCCAACATCCCCGGCGAAACCCAGACGCTGTCCTCGGCGATCTACGGCTTGCTGCAGGTGCCCGGTGGCGAATCGGGCATCTGGCGTCTGGCGATGGTGGCGGTGGGCATTTCCTTGCTGGCGCTGCTGCTGTCGGAATGGTTGACGCGTCGCCAGCGCGAAGACGAGGTGCACTGATGCTGTCGCTGGACGTGCAGTTGCGGCGTGGCGCATTCGAGCGACGGGTTCGCATCGAGGACGCGGCGCGCGTCATCGCCCTCAGCGGCCACTCCGGCGCGGGCAAGACCAGCGTGCTGCATGCCATCGCCGGTTTGGTGAAACCGCTATCGGGCCATATCGAGATAGATGGCCATCGTCTTTATGACAGCGCCCGCGGCATCGATGTCGCTCCGCATCGCCGTCGCGTCGGTTACGTGTTCCAGGACACGCGCCTGTTCCCGCATCTCGACGTGCGACGCAACCTGCGATATGGGCGTCACGCCAGCGATGCGGCCAGCGCATTCGGTTTCGATGCGGTCGTGAGCCTGCTTGGAATCGAACCGTTGCTTGACCGCCGCATCGCCAATCTTTCCGGCGGCGAAACCCAGCGCATCGCCCTGGGCCGCGCCCTGCTCTCGCAGCCCGCTATCTTGTTGCTGGACGAACCCTTGTCCATGTTGGACCAGGCCCGGCGCGAGGAACTGATTCCCTACCTGCAACGCGTCCGCGACGAGACCACGTTGCCCATCGTCTACGTCAGCCACTCTGCCGACGAGGTGAAGCGGCTGACCGATGCGGTGCATGTGCTGGATTGAAGCGCGACCAACAGGCCGAATCGTGGAGACGATGGTTGCGGAAGGGACCGAAGCCCCTCCCGCAACCACGTTTCATCTGCTGCAGCGATCGATCAAAACGATCAACGCGAGGCCAGCGGAGTGCCGGAATTCGCCGACCCGCCCGTGCCGTCATCGTTTGCCGGGATCCTGAAATCCACCGGCACCCTGACCCTGCCCGCGACCGCCTTGCCATCCTCAACACTCGGCTTGAACTTCCATTGCCAGGCGGCTTCGACCGCGGCTGCATCGAACACGCCGGCGGGTTTTGAACTTTCAACCGCGATACCCGTGACCCTGCCATCGGCCGCCACATCGACCAGAAGCACGACTTTTCCACTCAGCTTCTGGTCCACTGCCAGCTGGGGATACAGAGGTGGATTGCCCTGCAGGTCTTCGGGCATGGACGGCTCCCCGGTTGCCGCTGGCGCGACCTGCGAACTGGCCTGCTCCTGCGCAGGTTGCGTCGCCCAGGCGGCGAATCCGACACCCAGCGATAGCGCAAGCATCAGCGCACTGCCGGTCAACACTCGGGCATGGGTGGGAAGTGGTTGTTTGAGCATTGCGATTCTCTCCTTCAGTGGGTGGCCGTAGCCCCAGTGGCATCCCAGCGGCAACGGCCCCGCCACAAGCTGGGTCTTGAACATTGCTTCGCCATACGCGCGGCGTGATTGCGGATGACGGGCGATCACCCGCTGGTCGCACGCCAGCTCCTGGTCGTGCCTGAAACGGCGGGCCGCGGCATGCAGCAGCGGGTTGAACCAGAACAGGCTGCGCAACACCGCGACCATGGCATTGGCAAGCAGGTCGCCGCTGGTCACGTGGCTGCGCTCATGCGCATGCATCAGCCGTCGCTCTTCCTCGGAATAACGCAGGTCGAAATCGGCGGGAACCACAATCGTCGGACGCCACAGCCCGTACACCGCGGGCAGGCCTGCCGACACCTCGGCTTGCAGCAGGCCGTCAGCGCGCCGATGCAGATTTCCCAAGGCATTGCGGAACCTCCGCTGCAGCGATTGCAGGCGTAGTGCCATCAGCAGCATTCCAACGAGCCAGATTCCGCATAGCCATTGCGCGCCTTGCGCAGGCATCGTCGCGGCAAGCGCCGGAAGCGACATCGACCCTGTGCCCAGTGCGTGGAAAACCGGAGACGATGCGGTTGCGATAGTCCTAGCGGGAAGCATCACCGCGATCACCGCGATCGGCACCACGATCCACGTCCCGTAGGCGACGGCTGCGCCGAATGCGCTCCTCAATGGCTTGCGCACCGACAACACCAGCAACAAGGCCAGGGTGACTGCCACGGTCGCTTCAATAATCCCATTCAGCAGGTCAGCCGCGTTCATCGCCCAGCTCCTCGATCAACTTGCGCAGTTCGGCGATATCCGCCGCCGACAACTTCCCGCGCTCGCTGAAATGGGCGACCAAAGGAGCGACGCGCCCGCCGAACAGGCGTTCCAGCATCCCTTCGCTTTGCTGGCCCACCCAGGCTTCCCGCGTCAGCACCGGGGAATAGAGGAACTTGCGCCCTTCCTTCTCCGCTTGGATGGCACCCTTGTTGAGCAACCGGTTGAGTAGCGTCTTGACCGTGGGTTCTGCCCAATCTGTATGGGCGGACAGGGCCGCCACGACCTCATCGGCGCCCATCGGGCTCTGCTTCCACAGCACTTCCATCACCATGGCCTCGGCTTCGCTGATCTGCATTTCGATTACACCTGTAAATGTTTGTTGATTACGCCTGTAATCGATCTTGATGTCAAGTGCCCGCATGACCGTCTGTCGGTTGCCCTGTTCCATCGCCTAAGCTGTCGCCATGACCCTCCATTTCGACGATATCGACGACGCCGTCGAGCTGATGCTGAAACGCATTCCCGGCACCCTGCGCATCGGCGCGCCACTGGCGCTGGGCAAGCCGCACCGGTTATTGAACGTGCTTTATCGGCGGATCGAGAACGACCCGTCTCGCCCGATGCAGATCTACACGGCGTTATCGCTGGACCCGCCGAGCGCCGCGCCGGGGCTGGAGCGACGTTTCCTGGAGCCCTTCGCGCAGCGGCATTTCGGCAACGACTTCCCCCGGCTGCTCTATGCCGAGGCGATGAAGCGCGATGCATTGCCCGTGCACATCCAGGTGGAAGAGTTCTACATGCAGTCCGGCGCGTTGCTGCGTTCGTCGCAGGCGCAACGCCACTACACCAGCCTCAACTACACGCAGGCGGCCGCGGGCGTGGCCCAGCGCGGCGCCAATGTGATCCTGCAAAAGGTCGCGCGCGAGCCGAATGGCACGCGGCTGTCGCTGTCGTGCAACAACGACACCACCCAGGACACGATCGATGCGATCCATGCCCTGGGCTTGCCGCGCCCGTTGCTGGTGGCCGAGGTCGATCCGGAGTTGCCATGGATCGGCGGCACGGCCGCGGTGGAGGAAAGCTTCTTCGATATCGTCATAACCCCGCCGGGACCGTATCCGAAACTGTTCGCGTTGCCGCGGCAGGCGGTGACCGATGCCGACTACGCCATCGGCCTGTACGCCAGCACCCTGGTGCGCGATGGCGGCACCCTGCAGATCGGCATCGGCGCACTGGCCGATGCCTTGTCGCATGCGCTGGCGCTGCGCCACACCGACAACGACAGATACCGCGAAGTGCTGCATGCGCTGGACCCGGAACTGGCCCACCACCCGGCGGTGATCGCCAGCGGCGGCATGGATCCATTCGCCATCGGCCTGTATGGCTGCAGCGAGATGCTCAACGAAGGCTTCAAGCGCTTGGTCGAAGCCGGCGTGATCCGACGCAAGGTGCTGGACGACGAGGCGTTGATGACGCGGATCGCCCAGGGAACGGCCAACCTCGGCGATCAGGCGCGGCTGCAGCGCGATGGCGAGTATCTGCATGGCGCGTTCTACCTGGGTTCGCCCGCGTTCTACGACTGGCTACGCCACCTGCCCGACGACGAGCGAAGCAGCATCGGCATGCGCCGGATCAGCGAGATCAACCAGCTATACGGCGGACACGAATCGCTGGAACGCCTGCAGCGCACTGGATCGCGCTTCTTCAACAGCTGCATGATGGCGACCGCGCTGGGCGATGCGGTATCCGACGGACTGGAGGATGGGCGCATCGTCTCCGGCGTCGGCGGCCAGTACAACTTCGTAGCCATGGCCCATGCGCTGGACGATGCGCGCAGCGTGCTGATGTTCCGCTCGCAACGCGGAGAAGGGGCGAAGGCCGAATCCAGCGTGCGCTGGAATTACGGCCACACCACCATCCCGCGTCACCTGCGCGATATCTACGTCGACGAATACGGCATCGCCGACCTGCTGAACCAGACCGACGAGGAATGCGTGATCGCCATGGCCGGCATCACCGATGCGCGCTTCCAGGCCGAGTTACTGGAGAAGGCGAAGCAGTCGAAGAAGCTGCACGCGGATTTCAACGGCGAACCCGAGTGGGCGCGCAATACGCCGCAGCGCCTGCGCGACGCATTGGCCCCATTCCGCAAGGACGGCACCCTGCCCGACTACCCATTGGGCAGCGATTTCACCGAGGTGGAGCAGCGACTGGTCAAGGCGTTGGGGTGGTTGAAGGCGGAAACATCGACACTTCCGAAAAAACTACGCACCGTGGGCAAGGCGTTGGCAAGCGCAGGCGACAACGAGCCCGAAGCCCTGGCACGCATGGGGCTGGAACGACCGCATGGCCTGGACGAACGCCTTTACGCCAGACTGGTTGCCTACGCCTTGCGCATGACCCGGAACTGATCCGGGCACTGCCCCATTGCCGAACTCAAGGCCGGGCAGCGCGCTGCAGGATCACTTCGGCCAGCTTGTCGTAGGCGCCATCGAAGTGATGACCGCCCGGCAAGGCTTCGACCTGGACATGGCCCGGCGGAATCTTCGGACAGATCGAATCGTCATCGTCGTCGCCATACACGCAAAGCGTGTCCGCTTCCTGCAGTTTCTCCACTTCCGGCATGATCGGCAGGCCATCGTCCTTGCCTATCCAGTTGGCCAGGTGGAACTCGAACGAAGCATTGTCGCCCAGGCCCATCAGTACGGTCTGCGCGACCATGGCCCGCGTCGCCGTGGGCAGGCGGTTGACCGCGAACGGCAGCACGTCGGCGCCCTGCGAATAACCGACCAGCAGGACCTTGGTTTTTTTCCAATGCCCTGCGTAATAGCGCACGCTGCGATCCAGGTCGCCGGCCAGCTCCTCGGGCTTGCGCGGCTTCCAGAAGTAGCGCAGCGAATCGAAACCGACCACGGGAATGCCCTTCGCGACCAGCGCGTCGGCCACCTCCTTGTCCAGGCCGGCCCAGCCGCCATCGCCGCTGAGCAGCACGGCAAAGGTGTCGCCCTTGCCGGTCGCCGGCACTTCGATCAGCGGCAGGTCGACCAGGCTTGCCGGTGGTGGCGGCAAGGCCACGTTGCGTCCCTGGGTCAGCGCGCGATAGCTGGCCAGCAGCGCCGGCAAGCCGTTGCGTGCCGCGATGAGGTCGTGGCCGGCATCAGGCAATACGGAAATGGCCGCACCATCGACCTTGCCGACGAAATCACGCACCCCGGAAACTTCGCAACCGGCGTCCTTCGCGCCCTGCAGCACCACCCATGGCTGGACGACCTTGCCTACCGGAACCAGCGCTACCCGGCTGCCCTTGGCGCCGTCGAAGAAATGCAGGTCGTCGTGCTTGCACAGTGGTTTCCCGATATCCAGCACCGGGCAGAACCCCAGCGAAATCGCACCGGCGAATACATCCTTGTCCGCCACCACCTGCATGGCGTAGGCAAGCGCCGCGCCAACGCCATAGCCGACCAGCAGCGGCGTGCGATACGTGGGCTGGCGCGCATAGCCCTGCAGGTAATGGGAAAGGTTTTCCAGGTCGCCATCGGGCAGAACGCAATCGTCATCGCCACCGCGGAACTGCTTGCGCAACTGGCGCATGTCGATGCCGGCCACCATCGCCCCTTCGCCACTCAACACCCGCGCCGCCTGGTCCATCGACTTGTCCCAACCCGCTTCGCCGGAAAGCAGCAGCACGAACTGGCTGGCTTCGCCGCCCGGCCGGTACAGGGTGACGTTGTCGAACGAACCGTGCGAGATGCGCTCCTGGGCATGTGCCGGCATGGCCGATGACACTGCGACCAGTACAAGCGCGATGATCTTGATCATTTCGTTATGACTCCCTTCAAGCCGCCACTGATCAGCGCGGCGATATCGGCCAGCAGGAACAACGGAGTCACCCCACCCGGCGATGCCAGGTAGCGCGCTTCCCATTGCGGATCGAACTTTTCCTTGAACGCGCGCAGGCCGCGGAAATTGTAGAAATTCTCGCCATGCGCGAACAGCATGCGCCCGCCGCGGTGCCAGAACGGCGCCAGCGAATGCTTGGCCATGCCGGACAGCGGGGCCATGCCCAGGCCGAACCTTTCCACGCCCTGCGCCTTGAAGTGCAGCATCAGTTCGGCGAACAGGAAATCCATGGTCCCGTAGGGCATCTGCGGCAGGTGGCGCATCAGGTCGACGCTGGCTTCGGCCCGGGTATCGGTGGTCAGCAGCGTGGCGAAGGCCACGATGCGGCCTTCCTTGCGCACCAGCGCCACCGGCTGGCGCAGGATGTAGTCGGTGATGAAGGCGCCGACGCTGAAACGCTTCTCGGCGGTATTGTGCTCAGCCAGCCAGGCATCGGACACCGCACGGATCTCGTCCAGGATCGCGGGCACGCCCTGCACCGGCACCATTTCGAACTCGACGCCTTCGCGCGCGGCGCGCTTGATGCTGTAGCGCAGGCCGGAGCGGCGCTTTCCTTCCAGGGAGAAGTCCGCCAGCGGCACGTAGGCGTATTCCCCGAGCTTGAACAGGCGCAGGCCTGCGTCGAGGTACATCGACAGCGATTGCGCGCGCACCTGGTAGAAGCATCCGCGGCCGCCGTGCTCGCGGGTGTGCTCTAGGAAACGCCAGACCAGTTCGGCCTGTTCTTCCTCCGGTCCCAGCGGATCGAACAGGCTGACCCAGGAACGGCCCTGGCGGCCGAACATGACAAACGCCTTGCCCGATCCGGAAAACAGGAACTGCTTGTCGCCGGTCAGGGCCAGGCCCGCGTCGGCATTGTCCTGCTTGCGCACGATGGCATCGGCTCGATCCAGGGTCGCGGCATCGGCCCGGACCAGTCGTGGCGCCGCCGGGCGCAGCAACTGGCGTGCCGCCAGCATCAACGCCAGCACGCACACCGCCACCAGTGCGCGCAGGGAACGTGGCGCATGGCCATCGAATTCGAATTGCCACCATAACTGCCCGGTGTAATCGACATCCTGGTAGGCGAACAACAGCAAAGCGGTCAGGGCCACGCAGATCGCAGCCACCGCCAGCAGCCAGCCGCCGCTGAAAGGCACCGACAGCAACGATGCCTTGCGGGTGAATTGCTTGCGCGACAATGACAGCGCGGTAACCAGCGACACCAGCAACAACGCTTCCCCCACGGCGATGCCCTTGGGCAAGGCCATCAGCAGGCTCAACGCCGCCAGTCCCAGCCCCGCCCACCAAGCAGCGTCGAGTCGCGACAGCATGCCGCGGGCGACGAACAACAGGCCCAGCCCGGCGATGCTGCTGAGGAAGTGCGAGGCCTCCACCAACGGCAACGGCACATGCAGGGCCAGCAGCTCGGTGGCTTCATCCGTCGCCGGCGTCACTCCCGACACCAGCACCACCACCGCCACCACCAGCGTGTACGCGGCGAGCAATAGAGGCGCCAGGCTGCTCATCGCCTGGGTCACGGGTGCGGCCACGCCACGCCGCAACTCGTGCAGCACCATCAAGGCCATGGCCAGCAACAACGGCAGCACGTAATAGACCAGGCGATACAGCACCAGGGCACCGGCCAGCGCTTCGCCCGGCACGCGTCCGCCCAGCGCGACCACCAGCACCGCTTCGAATACGCCCAGCCCGCCGGGCACATGGCTGAGCACGCCGAGCACAATGGCGGCCGCATAGAAGCCGATGAATACCGGGAACCCGATCGCCCCGTCCGGCAGCAATACCCACAGCACCGCGCCCGCGGCGAGGATATCCAGGGTGGACCAGAGCAACTGCTGCAGGGCCAGCGAAGCTTTCGGCAGGCGCAGCGGAAACCGCCCGAACAGGCGTCGTTCGCGGCCATCGCGACACCACGCCAGCATCGATGCGATGGCCACCAGGACCAGCACCGCGCCTGCAGACAGCAGCCACGCGGGCAGGTGCACCAGCGGTGCCAGGATCGGCGCATCCCAGAGCAGGCCCAGTGCGCCGACGGTGCTGATACCAAGGCCGAACGCCACCGCGTTGAAGGCTATCGCCTGCGACACCTTACCCGCTTCCACGCCCGCCGCGCCGTAAAGCCGCATGCGCACCGCGCCGCCGGTGAAGACCCCCAGGCCGATGGTGTTGGTCAGCGCATAGGCGATGAACGAGGTCTGCGCGACCACCCGATAGGGAACCGAAGCACCTGCATAGCGCAGCGAGGAATGATCGTATCCGGTCAGCGCCAGGTAACTGATCGTGGTGGCAAGCAAGGCCAGGCCCAGGTCGCGCGGATCGACGCCGCGCACGGCATCGACGACGTCGGCATAGCTGATCTCGTCCCACAGGCCACGGAAGGCGAAGTAGACCAGGCTCGCAAACACCAGTCCGCCGGCGACCAGCAGCCAAAGCCTCCAGCGCCCCAGCAGTGCCAGGCGGGCGGCGGCGGTCGTATCGGTGGCCCTGTGCGTACGCGACATGTCGCTTTATCCGCCGTTGAACGCGATCAACCGGCACGCAAGCGGGCCGGGCTGCCTGTTATTGCGCATGTCGCGATGCGCCAACGTGAAGAGCATGCCTGGCGGCCGGTCCACGTCCGCTACGCGTTGCGTCGATCCTCAGCGCAACGACTTCGCCGCTTCCACTACTTTCTCCGTGGTGATGCCGAAGTACGGGTACAGCACTTCGGCCGGTGCGGAGGCGCCGAACGTATCGATGCCGATCACCGCGCCATCCAGGCCCACGTACTTGCGCCAGAAATCGGTGACCGCCGCTTCCACCGCCACGCGCTTGCGCACTGCGTTGGGCAGTACCGATTCGCGGTATTCGGCCGGCTGGCGGTCGAACACGTCGGCCGAAGGCATCGACACCACGCGTGCCTTGATGCCTGCCGCGTCCAGCGTGGCCTTGGCTTGCGTGGCCAGCCCGACTTCCGAACCGGTGGCGATCAGGATCACGTCCGGCGTGCCGCCTTCGGCATCGGCCAGCACGTAGCCGCCACGCGCGATATTGGCGACCTGTGCGGCATCGCGCGGTTGGTGCGGCAGGTTCTGGCGGCTGAAGATGAGGCAGCTGGGGCCTTCGCGACGCTCGATGGCAGCGCGCCAGGAAACGGCGGATTCCACCGCATCGCAGGGACGCCACACGTCGTTGTTGGGAATGTAACGCAGCGAAGCGAGGTGCTCGACCGGCTGGTGGGTGGGGCCGTCTTCGCCCAGGCCAATCGAGTCGTGCGTGTACACATGGATCGCGTGCGCGGGATTGAGCGCACTCATGCGCACCGCGTTGCGGGCGTAGTCGCTGAACACCAGGAACGTCGCGTCGAACGGAATGAAGCCTCCATGCAGCGCCAGCCCATTGCTGATCGCGGTCATGGCGAATTCGCGCACGCCGTAATACACGTAGTTGGCGTCCGGGTCGTCCGTGGCCACCGACTTGCTGGCCTTCCACAGGGTCAAGTTGGAATGGGCCAGATCGGCCGAACCGCCGATCAGTTCCGGCAACAACGGCGCGAAGGCCTCGATCGCCATCTGCGAAGCCTTGCGCGAAGCCACGACCGGGCCTTCGGCCTGCAGCTTGGCGATGAACGCGTTGGCCGACTCGATGAAACCTTCCGGCAGGTCGCCATGCGAACGACGCGACAGTTCGGCTGCTTCGCTGGCGTATTGCGCGGCGTACTGGTCGAACAGCGAATTCCACTGGTCCTCGCGCACGTTGCCGGTATTACCGGCGCGCCAGCCTGCGTAGATTTCCTCGGGAATCTCGAACGGGCCGTACGGCCATTCCAGTTGTACGCGCGCGGCGGCCAGTTCGTCCTTGCCAAGCGGCGCACCGTGCGCGGATTCCTTGCCCTGCTTGTTGGGCGCGCCAAAACCAATCGTGGTCCGGCAGCAGATCAGGGTCGGCTTGTCGGAAGCCTTGATCGCGGTTTCGATCGCGGTCTTGATCTCCACCGCATCCTGGCCGTTGACGTTGCGGATCACCTGCCAGCCATAGGCCTCGAAACGCGCCGGGGTGTCGTCGGTGAACCAGCCATCGGTATTGCCGTCGATGGAGATGTGGTTGTCGTCCCAGAACGCGACCAGTTTGTGCAGGCCCCAGGTGCCGGCCAGCGAGGCCGCTTCATGCGAGATGCCTTCCATCAGGCAGCCGTCGCCCATGAACACCCAGGTGCGGTGGTCGATGAGGTCGAGTTCAGGGCGGTTGTAACGCTGTGCCAGCAGCTTCTCGGCGAGGGCGAAACCGACTGCGTTGGCGAAACCCTGGCCCAGTGGCCCGGTGGTGGTTTCCACGCCCGGGGTTTCGCTGTGTTCCGGATGGCCTGCGGTCTTGCTGTGCAACTGGCGGAAGTGCTTCAGCTCGTCCAGCGGCAGGTCGTAGCCGCTGAGGTGCAGCAGTGCGTACTGCAGCATCGAGCCATGGCCATTGGACAGCACAAAGCGGTCGCGGTTGAACCACTTCGGATTGTTGGGGTTGTGGCTGAGGTAATCGTTCCACAGCACCTCGGCGATGTCGGCCATGCCCATGGGCATGCCGGGATGGCCGGACTTGGCGGCTTCCACCGCGTCGGCGGCGAGGAAACGGATGGCGTTGGCGAGCTGGCGGCGGGTAGGCGTCGTCATGAGGGCGAATTCAGTGATGTCGCCCGTGACTCGGGCGACTTATTGTCCCACCCGGGCGCCCGCCTGTCGCGGTTGTATCGCTCAGGCGCCGGTGCTAGCCGGCACAGGTTCCGCCTCGGTTTCGCCATGCGCCACCAGCGTGGCCAGGGTCAGGTCGCCGGTCACGTTCAGGGTGGTGCGGCACATGTCCAGGAAGTGGTTGACGCCCAGGATCATGCCGATGCCGACCGGATCCACCCCGACCATGGCGCAGATCAGCGCCACCACGGGCAACGATCCGGAAGGCACGCCGGCGGTACCGATGCCGCCGAGGATGCAGACCAGCATCACCGTGACCTGCTGCCAGATCGTCAGGTCCACGCCGAAGAACTGGGCGAGGAACAACACGGTGACCCCTTCGAACAGCGCGGTGCCGTTCTGGTTGGCGGTGGCGCCCACGGTCAGCACGAAGCGCGATACCCGGTTGGGCAGATGCAGTTTTTCCTCGGCCACGCGCAGGGAAGTCGGCAAGGTGGCGTTGCTTGAAGCGGTGGAGAACGCCATCAGGCTGGCTTCCTGGGTGGCGCGGAAGAACGCCAGCGGTGACTTGCCAACCGCCTTGAGGGCCAGCGAATAGACCACGAACATGTGCACGGCCAGGGCCAGCACCACGACGCCCACGTACGCACCCAGCCGCACCAGCAGGTCGAAACCGAAGATCGCGGCCAGGTTGAACATGAAGCAGAACACGGCGTACGGCGCCAGCCGGATCACCAGTCCGATCAGGGTCATGGAGATCTCGAACACGCCTTCGATACCGCGCTTCAGCGTATCGGTGTTCTTCGACGGGGTCAGCACCAGGCCCACGCCGAACATCATCGCGAAGAACATCAGCGCCAGGATCGAGCCGTTGTTCGACGCCGCGCTCAGTACGTTGTCCGGCACGATCGACAGCAGCATGTCGATGCCGCGCGGCTGGGTATGCACGCTGGCCACGATGTCCTTGGCGCGTTCGGCGTTCTCGCTGAGCAGGCTTTGCGCCAGCGCGGGATCCACGCCCGCGCCGGGCTTGATCACGTTGACCAACACCAAACCGATGATCACTGCGATGGAAGACAGGATCACGGTGTAGGCCAGGGTCTTCCAGCCGATCCGGCCCAGCGCGCGGATATCGCCCATTTCGGCGATGCCGACCACCAGCGCCGAGAACAGCAGCGGCACGATCAGCATGAAGATCAGGTTGAGGAAGATCTTCGAGAACGGCGTGGTGACATAAGTGGTCGCCAGCTTCACCCATTCGGCATCGGCCCCCGTCGCATGCACGACCAGGCCCAGCAGCAGGCCGAGGGCGAAGCCGATGGCCATCTTCCAGTGCAAGGGAAGTTTCTTGTTGCCGGCAGGGGTCGCTTCGCTCATGCCGCGGTTCCTTCAAGGACGAGGCCGCAGCTTAGCAAACCCTCCCGACGCCACCGCAGGCGCAAACCGCGAAGGCGACTAATCCCGATCCTGTTGTAGGAGCGGCGTAAGCCGCGAAGGCGGCAATCCCGGGCCATCGATTCACGTGGCATGGTCGGCTCCCATTCGCGACTTACGCCCCGAAGGAAGTCCCCTTGGGGACGCCGCTCCCACAAGAGCTCAAGGCGCCCACTGCATTCAAACTTCCGGATACAGCGGCGGCAACACTTCCTTCGCCGGTTTTTCCGTCGTGCGCCATACCGGCCCGTTGCGGAATGCCTCGCGCAGTGCGGCGCGCGCACGGCTGCCATCGCCATCGGCCCAGCGCGCGCGCCGCAACCGTTCCACCGCCTCGCGCTGCGCGGATACGACGAGCTGTTGCTGCAACTGGTCCAGATCCGCACACGGCGGCGCGGACATGCCGCGCAAGGTGTCGCCGACTTCATCCAGGCTGCCGCTGTCCAGCGCGCGACGCAGGTCGGCAAGGGTCCGCGTCGGCAAGGGCGCAGCGGTGCCTGCGCCGGATTGCGCCTGGGGATGTCGCGTCGCCACGGCCGTGCGCCGTTGCAATGCCCAGACCAAGGTGAGCAGCCACAAACCGGCGAAGCCCATCGCCAGCCAGGCCCAGACATGGCCGGTAATGCGATTGGTCGCGGCGACTTCGGCCGGTACGCCAGACGCGGAACCAGTTGCAGCAGCCAAGTCCGGCAAGGTGTTGGAGGCGAACCGGCCCACCCCACGCGCGACTTTCAGATTCAGATCCGGCAGCGAGGCGGTTTTGGCCGCGCCGGCACGCACGTCCCACCACGCCAGTTTCAGGCCCGGCACCAGCAGCGTGCCGGCGCCATTGGGCACCAGCGAATAACGCCGGGTCAGGGTGACTTGCGGGGTTCCGTCCACCACGGTTTCGTCGTACTGCGCGGGCTCGGCGAAAACCTGCGCGCCCGCCACGGAAGGCGTGGGCAGTTCGGGCATCTGCGCGCGCGTGGCGCCTTGGGCAGTGGCTACCACCACGAAGGTCGCGGCCTGCCCGGCCTGCAACGACTGTGGCGCGGACACATAGCGCAGGCGCAAGTCGCGCAGCGGCAACCAGGGTTGTGGCGCATCGGCGGGTTGCGCGCGCACGTTGATCGTGCGTGGAGCGCCCTGGGCGCGGATGTCGCGGCCACCACCACCCATCAGGCTGTCCATCCAGTTGCTGGCGCCGCGGCCTTCAAAGCGCGCACCGGGAATGACCAAGGGTCCGCTGCGATCCGGGATCAATACGTAATGACGCTCCGCGACCTTGTACTGGGTGCCGCCTATCTGCTGCGCGTAATAGCGATCCTGGCCCAGCTGCTGCATCGATGCGTCCTGCGGCGGTTCCAGTCCGAATGCGCCGCTGGCGACCCGGGTGCTGTATTTCAGTCGCACCACCACGCCCACGCTTTGCTGCACGTAGGGAGCGGGATCGTCGACCTCGACCTCGAAGAACGCATCGGAACCTTCGCCCGCCGGGGTCGGCGCGCTGGCGGCGACCCGCAACGGCAAGGGCGTGGTCAGGTCGTTGCCCAGCCTGATCGCAGGGACGACCAACGCACCCTCGCGTTTTGGCGCCAGTTGCAGGACATAGGTCGTCGTGGATTGCGCACTGCCGTTGATCCATTGCATCGATCGATTGAC
Source organism: Pseudoxanthomonas sp. (assembly GCA_050737675.1). Taxonomy (GTDB): domain Bacteria; phylum Pseudomonadota; class Gammaproteobacteria; order Xanthomonadales; family Xanthomonadaceae; genus Pseudoxanthomonas_A. Next base: position 10,325 of record JBOHXX010000006.1, on the reverse strand, counting down.
CGACTGCCCTTCGATGCTGAAATCGGCCAGCAGCGGCGACAGGTCCGGCGCGGTGCCGGCCTGGTCGCTGTCGATGCTGAGGGTGACGGTGTCGCCGAGTGCGACGTGGCTGCGATCCAGCGAGGCGCGCGTGGCCGCCTGCGCGGATCCGGCCCATGTCGCCAGCAACAACCACAACATTGCGGAACGGAAATCGCGCTTCATCGCCCTTCCTTCTGCCGGCGTTCGTATTCCAACTGGAACTTGGTCTTCAACAGATTGCCCGGCTCATCGGGCACACGCCGCAACCAGGCTTCCACCGCCTGCCGGTGTTCGCGCTGTTCGGGAGTTTCCCTGTCGGCGGCAGCGGCCTCGCGGGACCTTTCATCTTTCTGCCCGCCCTTGCCCGCCTGGGCCATGGCCTGGGCCATGCGCTCGCGTTGCGCTGCGTCGGCGGCCTGCTGGGTCTTGGCATCGGCGGCTTTCTGTTGCGGTGATTGCGCGCTTCCCGGTTGTTGCGCTGGCGATGGTTGCTGCTTCGGGGAATCCGGCTGCGGAGAGCCTGGCTGCGCCTGCTGCTTGTCTTGTTGCGTTTTATCTTGCTGGCCAGGTTGCGGCTTGCCTTTGCTGTCCTGTGGCGAACCTTGACCACCGGATTTCTTCTGTTGTTGTTGCTGCTGGTTCTGCCCGCCTTTGCGCTTGCGTGCGGCATCGACCACCTTGCGGTTCTCGATCGCATCTTCCATCTTCGGCTGCAATTTGAGTGCGCGGTCGTAGGCGGCGATGGCCTCGTCGTAGCGTCCCTGCTTGGCCAATGCATTGCCCTGGTTGTAGAACGCGTCGACGCTGTCGATACCGGCAAAGTCTTTTTCAGCCGCGGCGAAATCGCCCTTGCGATAGGCATCGGCTCCCTGCTCGATGCGCTCGTGCCGCTGCTGGTCGGCGCGCTTCCACAGGCTGCTTTCCGCCGCGTTCGCAGGCATGGCCAAGGGCAGGCAGATGCACAACAGGATCGCCGCGAATGCACCGCCGCGCCGGAACGCCAACAACGCCAGCAGCATCAACGGCGGCAATAGCCAGTAGCCTCCGTCCTGCCAGGCCAGGCCCTTCTCGCCGCGTTGCGCGCTGGCGCCCGTTTCTACGGGATCGAGTACGCCGAGTGCACGCAGATCACTGTCGTCCGTCGTCAACGCCTGGTAGTCGCCGCCGCCTGCGGTCGCAAGCGCACGCAGCGAACCCGCATCCAGTCGTGCATGCAGGATGCGGCCCCCGCCATCGCGGTAAGGTGCGCCGGAAACCGTGCCCAGGCCCAGCGCCGAAACGCGGAAACCCTGGCGCGATGCCGCACGTGCGGCGTTATCGGCCGCGGCATCGGCGTGGTCGCTCAATACCAGGATTTCGCCATGCTCGAATCCCGCCTGTTGCAGCAGACGCGCCGACCAGGCGATGGCCCGATCGGCCTGCTGTCCATCCACTGGCATCACGCCTGGTTCCAGCGCGTCCAGGAACAAAGCGACGTTGGCGGCATCGTCGGTCAAGGGAGCGACGGTGAAGGCCTCGCCCGCATAAGCGACCAATGCGACCTGTCCGCCCGCGCGTTCGCGCAACAAGGTCGCGAGCTTGGCCCGCGCCTGCAGCAGGCGCGACGGCGGCAGATCGGACGCGGTGCTGCTGCTGGAGAGATCCAGTGCGACCACCAGCGGCGTCTGCGTTTGCCACAGCGGTTGTTCGGTCTGGCGCCAGCTGGGGCCGGCGAGCGCAAACACGGCGAACGCGTAGCCGAGCACGCCCAGCCAAATCGCCCCGCGTGCGGCCTTGCCGCCGGCTTCCAGCAGGTACGGCAGCAAATGCGCATCGACCACCCCGCGCCAGACATTGCTGCGACGTTGCCGCACTTGCCACAAGCCCCACAGCATCGGCAAGCCAAACAACGCCCACAGCCAGTGCGGGCGCAGGAAATGCAACGCATGCAGCCATGCGTTCATTGCGCGCGCCTCGGCAGCAGGAAGGCGAACAGCGCGACCAGCAAGGCGGCGGCCAATGGCCACCAGTAGCGTTCGATGCGCGGCCGCACGCGCTGGCCTTCCTGTTTCACCGGTTCGATCCGGTCCAGCTCGGCATAGATGCCGGCGAGCTGTTCGGTATCGCGCGCGCGGAACGCCTGCCCGCCGGTTTCGCTGGCGATTTTCTTCAGCGTGGTCTCATCGATGTCGTCATCGCCGCTCGGCATCGGCACCGACAGGCCGAACAGCGAGAATCCGGCGCCCGACCCGCCGAAGGCGATGGTATGGATGCGCACGTTTTCGGATTTCGCCAGTTCCGCCGCCTTCAGCGGATCGAGCACGCCGGCGGTGTTGACGCCATCGGTCAGCAGGATCAATACGCGCTGCCCTTGCGGCTGTTCGCGCAGGCGCTTGACCGCCAGGCCGATGGCATCGCCGATCGCGGTGTCCTGCCCGGCCAGGCCGACCACGCTGTCGCCGAGTTGCTCGCGCACCGTGTCGCGATCCATGGTCTGCGGAGTGAGCGCGTAGGCTTGCTGGCCGAAGACCAGCAAACCGACGCGGTCGCCAACGCGACGATCGAGGAAGTCGGCCAGCACCGCCTTGGCGGCCGTGAGCCGGTCGACCACGTCGCCACCCAGCTCCATGTCCGGGCGGCTCATGCTGCCGGACAGATCCACCGCCAGCATCAGGTTGCGCCCGCTCTGTGGTGGTGCGACCGCCTCGCCGAGTTGCTGCGGTCGCGCGGCGGCGGCGCAAAGCAGGAACCACGCCAGCCACGCCAACGCCGCCGCCTGCATGAGCCTGGGGCGGCCACCTGGGCTGGCGATGGCATCGAGGCGTTCGCCATACGGCACCCGCAATGCGGCGGAAGTGCTGGGTCGCGGCGGAAGCAGCCAACCCGCCAGCCACGGCAGCGGGAACGCCAGCCACATCCATGGCCAGGCGAATCCGCCAAACGCCGTCTTCAGCCATTCAAGCCAGTCGCCGCTCATTTGCGCCTGGCCATCAGTTCGAGGAAACGCTTGTAAGCAAGATCGCGGGCCGCCTCCCATGCACTTGCATCCACCTCTCTCCGGTAGCCGCCTTCCAGCAGCAGGCGGCCCGGTCCTTCACTGAAATCGTTGCGTTTCTCGCCATCGAGGAAACGCAGCCATGCCTCTCCCTGCAGCCGATCGGCCTGCTTGTCGACACGGCGCGCGGCGCGACGCAGGAGTCCGGATATCGCGGCGATCCGCGCCGCGGGCGTAACTTGTGCACAGGCTTCGTCGAACAGCTTCTGCCAAGCCTGCCGTCGGCGCTTTCGCCACCGCGCGATTACCCAGGCCACCACGAGCAGCAACAGCACCGCAATGGCCAGTAGCCACCAGCCGGGTGCCGGCGGCCACAGCGATGGCGCTGGTGGCACATGCACATCGCGCAGGATCAGTTCTTGCGCCTGCATCACGCCACCTGCGATTGCGCGCGGCCCAGCAGCGGCAGCCAGGATTCGCTGGGCGCATCACCCTGCAGGGAATAGACCCGCACGCCGCGACGTGGCAGGGTTTCCAGCGCGCGTTCGATGGGGCGGATGAATTCGTCCTGCCAGCGCTGCCGCTGCCCGGCATTGCCGAGGTCGAGTTCAAGCCGGTGGTTGCCCAACGAGAACGGCAAGGTCGCCCTGGGCGGTTCGCTTTCCAACGCATCGGTCAACAGCAGCACCGTCACTTCATGATGCGCGGCGAGCGCCGGCCAGCGCGACTCGCGAATCGAGGCGATGCTGCGCGGATCGGCCAATACGATCAGGCGCGAACCCGGACGCAGCAGGCGGGCCGCATTGTCCAATGCGACCGACAGGCCGGCATCATCGGCAGGTGCCTGCGAATACCAGCGGACCAGTGCATCGAGCACTCGCAGCGCGCCGCGTGCGCCTGAAGCCGGGGGAACCGGTGCTTCCTGCCTGCTGCCGCGCAGGATGGCCACGCGATCGCCATCGCGGACCGCGGCCCAGACCGCGACCGCGGCCGCACGCGCGGCCTGCACCGACTTGAAGCGCACGCGCGTGCCGAAATACAACGCCGGCGAAGTATCCGCGACGACCAGGGTCAGTCGCTCGCGTTCGGCCTGGAACAGTTTGGTGTGGGTGCGGCCGCTGCGCGCGGTCAGCCGCCAGTCGATGTGTCGCACGTCATCGCCGGCCACGTACTCGCGCGATTCCGCATATTCCATGCCGCGTCCACGCTGGTTGGACTGGGCGGGGCCGGTGACGTTGTGGCGGCCCTTGCGCGCAGGCGGCCGCCGCTGCGCCGTAGCCCGCAAGGCGATCAGTTCGGCGAGCGTCGGCTTCAATCCATCGCCAGCGGAATGACTCATGATGCTGTCCAACCAGGTATTCAGGGCAGTGGCACGACATCGAGCAGGGCAGCAACCAGCCTGTCGCCATCCCAGCCTTCGGCCGTGGCTTCATAACTGGGCAGCACGCGATGGCGCAGCACGTCGGGGGCGATGGCCCGCACATCGTCGGGAGTCACGTAGTCACGGCCAGCCAGCCAGGCTCGCGCACGCGCGCAGCGCTCCAGCGCGATCGACCCGCGCGGGCTCGCACCCCAGGCAATGCGTCGCGCCAGTTGCGGGTCGTAGCGGCGTGCGTCGCGCGAAGCCAGCACCAGCTCGATCAAATAGCGTTCCAGTTGCTCCGCCATGTGCAGATCGAGCACTGCAGCCCGCGCGGCAAAGACGTCCTCGATCGGCAGCTTGGCCACGGCCTCGGTCGTGTGCTGCAAGGTGTCGCGAGCGCGCTCACGCGCCAGCCGCATGATCTCCGCTTCCGCCGCCGCTTCGGGGTAACCGATGCGCACATGCATCAGGAAACGGTCGAGCTGTGCTTCGGGCAAAGGGAAAGTGCCTTCCTGCTCGATCGGATTCTGCGTGGCCATGACCAGGAACAATTGCGGCAACGGATAGGTATGTCGTCCCACCGTGACCTGGCGTTCGCCCATCGCCTCGAGCAGCGCCGACTGCACCTTGGCAGGCGCGCGGTTGATCTCGTCGGCGAGCAGGATGGGATGGAAGATCGGTCCCGGCAGGAACTCGAAGCGCCCATCCTGCGGGCGCCAGACCTCGGTGCCGGTCAGGTCGGCGGGTAGCAGGTCCGGGGTGAACTGTACGCGGGCGAAGTCGGCCTGCAGGCGCGAGGCCAATGCCCGGATCGCGGTGGTCTTGGCCAGGCCGGGCGCGCCTTCGACCAGCAAATGGCCATCGGCGAGCAGGGCGATCAGCAGGCGTTCGACCAACGCAGACTGGCCGACAATGGTTTCGGACAAGCCGTTGCGCAACGCATTGAAGGCATCGTGGAGGCGCGAGGCATTTGCGTCCGCGGGGCCGTTTGCGGGTTCGCGCGTGATCTGGGTATCCATCGGCAAGGGATCCGGAGGTGGCATCGGGTCGAGTTTGACCGAACGGGACGCCCATTGGTTCATGTCGATGCACCCACTGCCCGCAGTGGTTCAGCCTCTGGTCCGCCTGCGCAACGAAAATGCTCCCTACCGCAAGAACGTCCCATGGGCGCGAGCTTTCGAGTCCGATCGCGGAAAGCCCAAGGGCTCGCGCCCACGGGGCGCTCCTGTGGGGTTGGCGACCTTTTCCCGGCTATCTACGAAAACCCAAAGAAAAGGGCCGCAAGCGGCCCTTTTCCAGTTTGAATCGCGTGGCAATCAGCGCTTGGCGACCGTCAATATCTTCGGAGTGATGAAGATCAACAACTCGGCCTTGTCCTTCAAACGACCCTTCTTCTTGAACAGGTTGCCAAGGAACGGGATATCACCCAGGAACGGCACCTTGGCCACGTCGCTGCGATCGGTGAACTCGTACACGCCGCCGATCACCACCGTCTGTCCATCCTCGACCAGCACCGCGGTATTGATCTCGCGCTTGCTGATGGTCGGTACCTGACCGTAACCCGCGAGGATTATGTAGTCTTCCACCTCGTCCTTCTTCACGTTGAGGTTGAGGAATACACGGCCGTCGTTGGTGATGGTCGGGGTGACCTTGAGCTCAAGCAGGACTTCCTTGAACTGCACGTTGGGCGTGGCCGCCTGGCCATTGGCACCACCGGTGATGGTCACGTAGCCGATTTCCTTGCCCTGGCGGATATAGCCCTCGCGCTGATTGGCGGTGATGATGCGCGGGTTGGAGATGACTTCGCCGCGAGCCTCTTGCTGCATTGCGGAGAGTTCCAGGTCCAGATTGAAATTGGCACCTAGCAAGGTGTAGGCCAAGCTGGCTGGAGCGCCATCGGTAAAGCTGCCAGCCGGCAGGTCCACGTTCAGGCCGCGGGTCGCGTTGGTGTTCCCAACAGCACCGCTACCGATGGTGCCGGTATTGTTGCCATTGTTGTAGTTGCGCGTCCCACCGATGCCGAATCTCGCACCCAGATCGCGGGCGAACGTATCCGTGGCGATAACGATGCGGCCTTCGATCAGCACCTGGTCCACCGGGCGATCGATCACGTTGATCAGCTCGCGCATCTGCGCGACTTTCTTCGGGATATCACTGATCATCAAGGTGTTAGTGCGCTCATCGGCGACCAGGCGACCACGCGGGGACAGGAAGCCGTTTTCCTGCTGGCTGCTGCCGCCACCGCCACCGCTGCTGCCACCGATCCCCTTGGCTTCGGTCAATGCCTTGAAGATGGCGGAAGCGCTGTGGTAGTTGATCTGCACGTAATCGGTGATCAGGTCGACGCGGTTGTCGATGGCTATGCGCGCGTCTTCCTTGTCCTGCTCGAACTTGGCCAGTTCCGGCTGCGGCGCGACCCAGACCACCCCGCCGTCGCGGCGCTGATCCAGGCCCTTGGCACGCAACACGATCTCCAGAGCCTGGTCCCACGGCACGTTGACCAGGCGCAGCGTGACGTTGCCCTGGACCGTATCGGAAGCAACGATATTGAGGTTCGATTCTTCCGCGATCAGCTGCAGCACGGTGCGAACCGGCACATCCTGGAAGTTGAAGGTGACCGGGCGACCGCTATACGAACGTGCGGCCGTGGCGACTTTGGCCGTTCCGCCGGCGATGGCTGCCGACGCAGAGGAACCCACGGCGGATTGCGCCGCGCGGGGAACAATCTCGACCACGTACTCATTGCCGGTCTGGTAAGCCAGCGACTCGAATGCACCGTTGGTGCTCAGCACCAGTTGGCTGCCGGCGCCCGCGCTATGCGCATCGACGCGCTGGACCGGCGTGGCGAAATCGACCACGTTGAGTGGCCGTTGCAAGGCGGCGGGCAGCGCCGCATTACCGACATCGACGATGACCGAAGAGCCCTGGTTGCGCAGGTCGGGCATCGCGCCCTTGCCGTTGAAGCGGAGGATCAGCCGGCCTGCACCGCCGTCGCCCCGCTTGAAATCGATATTGGAAATCTCCAGGGCACCAGTCGCTTGCCTGGCAGGATCGGCATTGCCGATGGCTGTAGCAGTTGCCGGCTGCGGGATTGCGGTGGCCGCAGAGACGGAACCAGCGGCGGCCAGCAAGCCGATCACAAGTCCCAGACTGCAGACCCGGATCGTGGCCAGGCGCCGGAAAGGCAGCGGGCTGTGAGCGTTCGAAGCGGTCATCGTGTATCCCCTAATCATTGATCTTCAAGCGCAATCGACGCCGGCCTTTCCAGCCAGCCGCCCGCACCGTCCGGCACAAGTTCGACAAGTTCAATGCGATCTTCATGGACGCTGGTGATGCGGCCATCGCTTTGCCCCAAGTAAGCACCCGGCCGCACCTTGTAGGTGACCTTGTCGGGAGCCATCACCAATGCCACCAGCGCCCCGCCCTTGCCGATCGTACCGACCATGTCCAGGCTGTCCAGCGGATACTGCTCAAGTGTTTCCTTGCGCCGGTTTGGATCTGGGCGCAAGCCGCTACTGTCGGCGTTGCTCCAGGCATCGCTGAACGGATCGCGAAGAGACTGTGCCGCATACTCGAAAGTCTCGAATTGCTGCATGACAGGCAGGGGTTCAAGTGCCGGGGCGGGGCGGGCCTGGACATCCGCAACCCATTTCTCGAGGTTCGGTGCGTCACCCGGCGAGCTGGTGATGCCGCGAGCGCAGCCTGCCGAAAACACGATCAGCGCCACGGCGCCGAACGCCCGCGCTGCCTTCCACAGGGTTGTGGTCGATTGCGAAATCATGCGCCACCACCTTCATTCTTTTTCGCTCCAGCCGCCTCGGCAGACTTCTTCTCCTGGATCGCGGTTTCCTCTTCATCGAGGTAGCGATAGGTCTTGACCGTGCCCGAGAGCTCCAATGCGCCATTGTCGGCGGTAATGCCGCCTTTACCTGGTTTTGGCTTCAATGAAATGTCGTGCATGGTCAGGATGACCACGCGCGGCAGCGATGCCACGCCGCTCACAAACGCGCCGAACTGGTGGTAGCTGCCGACCATGCGCAGTTTGATCGGCTTCTCTGCGTAGAACTCCTTGGGAGTCTCGGCTTCGGGCTGGAAAAGCTCGTTGGCCAGACCGCTGGACAGCGCCGTTTGCGAGATGTCCACGATCAGGTCGGGCATTTCGGTCTTGCTGGGAAGCTGCCTGAGCATCTGCTGCAGCACCTGTTCCATCTGCGCCAGCTGCTGCTTCAACGGTTCCAGGTTGGCGGCACGTCCGGCCTTGTCTTCGAAGTCCCGGCGCAGATCGGATTCCTGTCGCTCCAGTCCCGCGAGTTCTTCGCGCTTCCCCTTGATCAGCAGGAAATAAGCCAGCAGCAGAATCAGCACGCCGATCAGCACGCAGAAGCCGATCTTGTAGTTCTGCGGCCAGTTGCCGATATTGTTGAAATCGAGGTCGCTGAGTTTGACTTTCTTTTTCTGGCTCATGACGCCGGCCTCTCTTTGGTTGCAGGCGCAGGCTTCTCGATCGGCGCTGCAGCTGGAGTCGCGGTCGGCACCGCCGGGGGCGCAGCTTTCTCCACAGCCGGAGTCGTCGGGGTAGCGGCCGGGGTGCCGGCGGCGGAAGTGCCCGCCGCATCAACTGTCCCTGGACCGATGGCCGCACCCGTCGCGCCACTCTTCTGATCGGCTTCGTTCGGATTGGCCAGCTTCACCTTCAGCGTGAACACGTAGGGGAGCGAGCGGGATTCACTGGAAAGAGCCGCAGGGCCTTTCTCTTCGGCCTTGGCCTCGATGATGGACAGGTCGGGATTGGTCATCCAGCCCGAGCTTTCGAGGTTGCGCATGTAGGTACTGACGCGCGCATTGGACTGGGAACGCCCTTCCAGGGTCAGGATGTCGCCTTCCTGCTTGATGCCGGCCAGGGCCACGCCATCGGGAATGGTCCGCACCAGCGAATCGAAGAGATGGACCATCTGCGAGCGGTTGGCCTGCAACTCTTCGATCACTTTCTTGCGTGCCAGCAGGCGGTCCTTCTGCTTGTCGAGGACTTCGATCTCCTTGATCTTGCCTTCGACCTTGGTGATTTCACCCTGCAGGAACTGGTTGCGCGTGTTCTGGCCGCTGACCTGCTGGTCGTAATAGAACCAGATGAGGAATGAAAGCACCAGGCCGGCGGCGGCGGCCAGGCCCAGCATGCTGTAGAACTCCCTTTGTCGGTGGGCACGCCGTTCCGCACGCCACGGGAGCAGGTTGATCTTCGCCATCAGTCAAAGCTCCTCAGGGCCAAGCCGGTGGCGATCATCAGCGCCGGCGCATCCTGGGCCAGGGCATGCGCTTGCACGCGCGGCCCCAGGGTCATCTGCGCCAGCGGATTGGCGACCACGGTCGGCACGCCCAGCTGTTCTTCGACCATTTCCGGCAGACCCACCAGCGCGGCGCAACCGCCGGCCAGCACGATCTGGTCGACCCGGTTGAATTCACTGCCGGCATAGAAGAACTGCAGCAGTCGGCTGATCTGCTGGACCGTGGCTTCCTTGAACGGCTCGAGCACTTCCACTTCATAACTTTCCGGCAGGCCGCCCTGGCGCTTGGCCATGCCCGCTTCCTCGTAGGTCAGGCCGTAGCGGCGCATGACTTCGTCGGTGAGCTGCTTGCCGCCGAACACCTGTTCGCGGCTGTAGAGGCTGCGGCCCGTGCGCAATACGTTGAGCGTGGTCATGGTGGCGCCGATGTCGACCAGGGCCACTACGCCATCGTGCGGAATCGGCAGTTCGCTGGACAACAGGGCGAAGGCGTTCTCGACCGCGAAAGCCTCCACATCCATGATCCGTGCGGTCAGGCCACCCAGTTCAAGCGCCGACTGCCGCAATTCGACGTTCTCCGAGCGGGAGGCTGCCAGCAGCACCTGGACCATTTCGGGATTGTTGGGCATCGGGCCCAGGACCTCGAAGTCGAGGTTCACTTCCTCGATCGGGTACGGGATGTAAT
>JBOHXX010000005.1:0-37491 GCA_050737675.1 Pseudoxanthomonas sp. | reverse complement strand
CTGCTGGAGGTAGCCGTCGTAGTCCTGATGGGAGACGTTTTCGACGATGCGGCCGAGCAGCATGAAGCCGGCATTGCTGTAGTTCCATTCCTTGCCGGGCTCGCCCACCTTCGGCTGCCGGGCGATGAGGTCCAGATAGTCGACCGGATCGATGAAGCGTTCGCGGTTCGCGAAATACTCCGGAACGAGGAAGTCGCCCAAACCCGACGTGTTGTGCAGGAGTTGCCAGACCGTGATCTGTTTCGCTGCGTCGCGGTCCGGGTACTCGGGCACCACCTGGGCAAGGGGGGTGTCCCAGGACAGCTTGCGCGCTTCGACGAGCTGGGCGATCGCTACGGCGGTGAAGGTCTTGCCGATCGAACCGATATGGAACCTGGTCTGCCGGTCGATCGGCACGCCGAAACGGCGATCGGCCTGGCCACGGCACTCGTCGAAGAGGGTTTTGGCGTGCTCGGTGACCGTGACGCAGCCGGAGAAATCCTGGGTGCGCACGAGGCGGTCGAGCGCGTCGCGGACCAGCCGCGCCAGTTCGGTGTGCGATACCGCCGTCTGCGGCCAGTCGGCGTACAGCGCCGGATCGTCCATCGGCACGAGATGCGCCTGCGCCAGCTGGCCTGCTCGGGCGGGATCGGCGGCGATGAAAAACAGGCCCAGTTGGCCGCTGCGGCGTGCCTTGACCACCATCTGCAGCAGGCCGGGTCGACGCGGATCGGTCCGCACGTCGAACAGATCGACGCCGCCGCTATCGCGCGCCGCCGAGCCGAGGTTGGCGATGAACTCCGCCTTGTCGCCAGCAGCGACCTCTGCCGACAGGACGCCGGGAGCCCACTGCTGGATCTGCGCGGGACTGTCGCTGTTGATGTGGCGGATCAGCTCGGCGCCAAGCTGGCCCATGGGCGTGGCCGGCAGGCTAGCGGGTGCGGATGCTGCTGTAGCCGACAACGGGTAAAGGAAGGCGCCCACCGCCAGCAAGGCGGCAACGAGGAGTGTTCTGCGTGCAACTGCGTTCAACGGATTCGGAGTCTTCATCGGTGGCGTCCTGGTGGCTGTCCCGTTCCTCCACCCGGCGGTGGACGATCTGTCGATCCGGAAGGACTGCTGGTTCGCAGCACCCGCGGCATCTGGGCATTGGATGCGTCGATGGCGTGAAATGGATTCAGCACGCAGGCCCTGCGCGAGCTTGCAAAGGCACCGCTCGATGAGGCTTTTTTGCTTTCCGGAATAGAAAAAAGCCCTTCGGTTGATGAAATTTTCATCATCGGAAGACAAAAAAGCTCTTCCGATGGAGCAATTTTCCTTTCCGGAAGAGTTATTTCGTCTTCCGGAAGAGCTTTCAGCTATTACGGAAGAGCTTTTTTCTGTTCCGGAAGAGCGATTTTCTATTCGCTAAGGGCTTTTTTGTCTTCGCGAAGAGCTTTTTTGCCTTCCGGAAGACTTGTTTTCCTTATCCAACAAAAAAGGAAGCCGCCCGAGGGCGGCTTCCTGCCTTTGGCGCAAGGAGTGGACGCCTCAGGCCATGGGCGGTTCCGGGTTGCGGCGGGCCTTGGCCCAGCGGCTGGACAGTTCCCGGCGGGCGGCGTCCAGACCCTGGTGGCGGCCGGAGACCTTGAGCAGGGCATAGCCTTCGCGGGCGACGTCCATGGCGTCGCTGCCCAGGGCGATTTCGGTGTCGGCGCCGCGTTCGGCGAGGCGTTGCAGTCGGTCGAGGACCGGGCGCAGCTGGTCGAGGGCGCGCAGGTCGGCCTGGGCGTCGGCCAGGCCGATGCTGGGCGGGACGATCTGGGGGTTCTGGGCGAGGACGCTGAGGGCCTGGCGGCAGATGAATTCGGATTTCTGGCCCATCTTGGTCAGGCTGCGGCGTTCTTCGTTGTCCAGGGAGATGAGCCCGGTGAGCGCGCCTTCGAGGGCGGTCAGGGCATCAAGGGCAGCAGCCACCTGGGCGTCGGTGATGTCGAGGGAAACGAGGTTCTGGGACACGGTCAATCTCCTTTTGGTTGTCGCCTGTCGTCATGACGGGGTGGGGAGATCATCCGGGCTGCGCCGGGGTCCGCAATATAGGGGAAGGCTGTGTTGTGGGGTAGGGAATTTCTGATTGTGCTGGCGGTAAGAGCACGACGGCTTGTGAATTAGTTCACTGTCAACGATCGCTAGCAGGGCGGCTCACGACGTCCGGGCAAAAAATTGCCGCCCATGCAACACTCCGGACTCGAGGTCTACAAATAGTTAGGCCATTTGGAACTTCGATGAGCCATTCCGCAACAGTCTATGAAGTGATGATTGCTTCTCCCAGTGATGTCTCAACCGAACGAGCCATCGTGAGAGAACTTCTCGCAGAGTGGAATATTGTCAATTCTAGAAAGACGCAGCGCGTGCTTTTACCTGCGGGCTGGGAGACTCATGCGGTACCCGAAATGGGCGATAGGCCCCAAGCAATAATCAACAAGCAGGTTCTTAAGAACTGTGACTTACTTATCGGAGTCTTCTGGACCCGGATTGGTACCCCCACAGGTGACTACGCTAGCGGGAGCGTCGAAGAGATTGAGGAGCACATCAAGGCTGGCAAGCCAACAATGCTCTATTTCTCATCAACTCCAGTTGTTCCAGAGAGCATTGAGCCCGAGCAGTACGCAAAGCTCCAAGAGTTCAAGCGATCTTGCCAAAGCCGTGGCCTGTATGAGTCCTACGCAGACCTCAATGAGTTCCGAACAAAGCTCTATCGGCAGATACAACTCAAGCTAAACAATGATGAGTACTTTCAAAGCGAAGCAGGAAACGAAAGCGAAATCATAGAGCCTGCATCAAACTTCGTTCGCCTTTCAAAAGAGGCTGCTTACTTGCTGAAAGAATGCGCGTTAGATTCAAGTGGCCATATCATGAATCTCTCCTACATTGGCGGGCGCGCCATCCAAGTAAACGGCAAGAATGTCATTGAAGATGGTAGTGACCGATCTCGTGCAATATGGACGTCCGCGCTCGACGAGCTCGAGGATTCTGGTTACATCAAAGCTTTGAACCACAAGCGCGAGATGTTTCAGATAACCAAGGCCGGATACGATGCCGCTGATTTGCTCTCGTAAGATGGCCTAACAATTCATTCAAACCGACGCCGCTTCGCGGCTTAACTCAGGCGTTAGGCCACTAGGAGACAGCAATGAAGTCGGAGTTTTCTGAGCTTTCATTCGCGTTCGCGTACATGGCAGACCTAACAAAGAAGCTTTCCGGAACACTTACCGTAGCGCCAAGCTTTCCAAGCACCTTCCTCGAGGGGAAAAAAGGATATGGCTATGACGTGAAGCTCGGACTTAAGGGCATCCCGGTTTTCCTCCAATTCAAGCTCGCTCACTGCATGAAGAGCGGGAACTCCGCGGAATTCTCGAAAGGCGTTTTTTCACACGGCACCCCAGTTGATCCAGTCTACCGCTTCTATCTGATGGCACTGGGTAAATCACGGCAGACATCGTTGATGCTCAAGCTAGAAAAGAAGCATGATCTGGTGTTCTACGTCGCGCCTGCGTTTCACAGAGCGAGCGAGCTTAACTCCCACTTTGCAAGTTCAAGCGTCAACAGCCACAGCCGATCCATTAGACCTTCACGAATTAAAAAGATGCCAGACAAGCTGGAGCACTTCGTGTCGTACCGATTGTCCGGGCCTTGCCATCGTTTTTCTGAGGACCCCGCAATGGTCGAAGAAGAGCCAGAGGAGCTGCCTGCGGCAATACAGAGTGCGGACGCCAGAGAGGTGAATGCAGTCTCTGTGCTGGAGTCACTTCTTAGCATCCTCGACGGACGAGGGGGCTCACCAAAAAGCAGGCTCGCTGAAATAGCGGGCGGTGACCGTGACCCGACAGTCGCTGCCCAGTTTGTCGCTCGCACTTTCTTTGGTTGCGAACTCGCCTTCTTCCATCGTAAGCGGCCTAGCAATTCATTCAATCCGAACCCGCTTCGCGGGCCCGCTTAGTTCAGGCGTTTGGCGCTAAAGAATAACGCTCGGGAGTTCGAGATGACTGATGATGCAGCGATATCCGGAGAGGAGATACAGGCCAAAGTTCTCGCCAAGATGGACGAGTACAAAGATCGAGCCGTTCTTGAGAAATACGCAATATTCATGGGGAAGGCACAGATACTTGAACTAGGCTTGAAGGGGTTGCTAGCTCGAAAGTTCAATATTCCCTTTGAGAGCATGGAGCGCTGGACGCTCGGAAAAGCAAAGAACGAACTAAGGGATAGAGGATTGCGGCCCGATTTCATTGCTTTCCTGGAGAACGTAGTTGACTACCGCAACAATTTGGCGCACGAGTTCCTGGCAAACAATGCAATCACTCGATCGATCGCCAACTTCAGCGACCGCATGCTTTATGGGGAACTATTCAAAGCACTTTACGAGCTTGAGCAGGTAATTATTCTTTATGATTGGTGCGAAGAGCATGATGGTTGGCTGCCCCGCGCCTAACAATTCATTCAAGGCGGCGCCGCTTCGCGGCGCGGCGTAATTCAGGCGCCGGGTTTGCATGGACGTTCCCGCGATTCCTACAAGACCCCGCAGGATGGGTCGAGCGTAGCGACACCCATCGCTCTTCCTGTCCGAAGCGACAGAGCCTCAAGTCGATACATCTGCTTCCCAAAGCCCATAGCGAAGTCAGGCGTCACGCGTGATGGGTGTCGCTGCGCTCGACCCATCCTACGGCCCTTGCGCCACTGCCGCTGCGCCGATCTCCTGAAATCCCCGATTGGTCAGAGCGGGTCGTAGCTCCTCCAGCGAGTTGGCAGGCACGCCAAGCCAAAGCAAATTCCGAGCGCGGGTCACTGCGACGTAGCCGATGCGCCCCACTTCGGTGTCCACGCCTGCCAATAAC
Source organism: Pseudoxanthomonas sp. (assembly GCA_050737675.1). Lineage (GTDB taxonomy): Bacteria > Pseudomonadota > Gammaproteobacteria > Xanthomonadales > Xanthomonadaceae > Pseudoxanthomonas_A. The sequence continues at coordinate 32,638 of JBOHXX010000005.1, read as the reverse complement.
GCGCTGGCGTGTTCCTTTTTGGACGCCAAGTAGAGCACCGCGTCTAGACTTTCACCCTTGGCTTGGTGGACCGTGTCCACTCGGATGCGGGCATCTTTCTCAACAGCAAGGTCCCGGGCGACGCTCAACGGAGCATTTGGCAAATCCTTCTTAGTAAGCTTGTTGCCCAGCTTGTCGGCAATCGCCAACTGGTGATTCTTCTCGATCACTGTTAGTAGAGCTTTCGTTTTTTCCAGCATCTGCGGGTGCCACTGCGTATCTGCCGTTAATGTGATGGCCGGCAATCCCGAGTCCAGGTCGCGCGTGAACGCCCAGACGAGTCGGCGCAACGGCCTATCGTCCGGATAACGCGCAGGCTGCGTGATCCTTGCGACGAGGCTCTGCGGCGGGTCTGCCAGCAGGCCGACAATGCAGGTGGCCACCAACTTGAATGCACCGAGATAGTCCTGGTGCTTGTCGCGGAGGATCGCAGCCTGCGCCAATCCCTTGACGATGCCTTGGCCAAGTGCGCCTTGATTACCAGCCAGCTTGTCCGCCATATCGCGACCACGGCAAAGTACCGCCGAGCGTTCAAGCTTCAGGCCGGCTGCCAGTACAGCTGTTTTGAATGCAGCGATGAGTTTTTCTCGCTCGGCGTTCTTGTAGGGAACAAAGAAGGTGCCATGCATTGTCTCGGGCGCATCACGATCTGCTGTATCGATGCGAGTTGACAGCTTGTTGGCGAGATTGAGGATCGCCGGAACGGACCGATAGTTCCTTGTCAGCCTGAGGCTGCTGACGCCGGCCCGTTGCCTGTACTGGGTCAGGAATGCTCCGTTTGCGCCGGCGAACTCGTAAATGCCTTGGTTTGGGTCACCAATCAGCGAAACTTGGCTGCCGGCAACGATAATCTGCTCGATGATCATTTGATGCATCGTGCCAATGTCTTGCGCTTCGTCGATCAGGATATGCGGGTAGCGGCGGACTAGAGCGCCTAGTATGTACGGCTGGTCCTTCAGCGCGCGGTAGCACCAGTAGCGACCTAGGTTATGGGTATAGCCACCAATTGCACCGAGGCGGTGGATAATGTCGATCGCATACGCGGTGTTTAGCTTATGCGTGGTGTCGTTGTCCGCATAGTAGAAGTAGACGTCGCCGTTGTTGATGCCGACTTGCATCTTCGTGATGTCGCGCGGGTATGTCTGGGTTTTGAACTTGAATCCGTTCAGAAACGCCTCTCCGCCCATAACGAGGAATGCAGCCTGTTTTGCGCCCATTGTCCGATATGCGTGAGGGCGCAGGATATTGCCAGTGATGAAACTGTCGAGCGTATCGATCTCCACGCGATCCTGGGAAATTCCAGCGGGCGTGTCTTGAATAAGTTTCCGGTAGCTCTGCCGGAACGTGTCCACGGCGACATTCGAGAATGACAGTAAGGCGACGCGGCCGCGGTGATCGCCGAGTTGCCGGCGCATCTCGGCTAGTCGCCGCACCGCGGTGAACGTCTTTCCACTCCCTGCGCAAGCAATCACGGACATCGGCGCGAGCTGCGCGCCAATGATCTGCAATTGTTCATCGGAAATCTTTGTCATGGTTTGGGCTGGTCGAGCTGGCAGGCGTGGGCGATGGCCTTTCGGATGTAATCCGGAGCCTCGCAGGCAACACCGTCTGACAGCACTTGGGCGAGCGCTTGGGCGAACCGTCCCTTCTGCACGTTGTTCTGCTTGCGCTCGAACATCCCGCTGAATAATGCACGTGCTTTGGCCGAGTCATCTGCTGCAGCTTCGACGGCTGCCGCAACAGCCTCGCCTATCTTCGGGTGAAGCTCCTTGAGTGCCAGTAGCATTGCCGCTCGGTTATCCGCGTGCAGTGCCAAGTCGTACTCCAGCGTCTTAAGTCCGTGGAAAACCTTGACGAGCGAATCCTCGTTTGCCTTCATTTTTGCCGTGTTGTCCGACACCTTCACCACATCGCCGAGTGCGGGATAGAGCGCCTGCGGCTCCTTGCCATCGTCAGAATCGTCTGCGGGATCCGCGTCAGTGACGACCGCTACCGGAATCTTCAGTGCCTTCTCACCAAACAGAGGCAAGAACGAATCGAAGTTCAAGCCTTCAACACTGATGAGGCTGACGCCGTGTTCGCGCAACTTGTATCCACATTTCTCGGCCAGCACGCTCACTAGCATCAGTTCGGCAGCGCCTTCAACGAAAATCACACGTCTTGCGAAGAACAGCTCTGCGCGGGTCACGTCGAGGTAGCGCTCCAGTTTTTCGCGTTTACCTTTGCCAAATGCAATCGTGCGAGGAAAGAATGTCTCCACGGCAGCCCCGGTATCGACCAAGCAGGCGAGGCTGTTGATGTCGGCGATGCTGGCAAAGTTTGGGGAGTGGCTAGTGACGAATAGCTGGACAGATTTTTCCCCTTCAACAGCCTTGATCGTCTGCAGGTATCCGAGCAGTACAGCCTGAAGTTGTGGATGCAAGTGCGCTTCCGGCTCCTCAATTATCAGGCCGCGGTAGCTGGCTTCCGGATTCTTGGCTAATTCGCTGAGCACAACGGCCATGAAGATCAGGTTGTTAAATCCCAGCCCGTTCTGCTCGATTTCGAAGGAATCCACCAGCAACGATAGGCGCGACGCCAGTCGCTGGAAGTCGCTGCCACTCAGGCCGAGATCGAGTGCTTGGGAGAGTTGTGGGCCAAGCATGGTGTCGTGCCGGCTCTTAATCGCTGTGTGGGTGTTAATGACGGGCTTGTGCTTCTTCAGTTCGTCGTCGAGTTTCTTCAACGCATCGTTGATGCCATCGCGGCCCACATCGTCAGCGAGGAGCTGGAATAGTCGGGACAATTGGCTTGTACGGTTGGGTCTGAGACTCTGCGATGCATCGCGCAACGGGGGTAGATAGACACCGCGCAAGTTCTCCATCATGTCGGTGGTCAAGCCCACGTCCTCATGGTCCCCGCACCAGCGCTTCGCGCGGAGCCGCCCGGTCTTGTCTGCTTCCGAGTAGCGGATGGTGATGTACGCCTCCAACTTGCCGTTCGCATCGGGTTTCAGTGCAGCTAGGAAGTCAGCTTCGTCGTCCGGATCGAGGTCACGGAAGAGGTACTGAAAGACAATGTCGCCTGCTGGTGCACCACCCTTGGGGTGATGCACGTCTTCTATGTCGAGGCGAGGATAGGGCTCATCATGTCCCGCGAGCAGAGCGCGAAGTGCGTCGATTACTGCGGTCTTGCCTACATTGTTGGAGCCGACCAGAACATTCAATCCGGGCTGGAAGTTCAGCTCAGCCCTCTTGAGTTTTCTGAAGTTCGATATGTTCAGCTTCGCTAGATACACCCACTTCCCCTATTCCTACACAGTTCCTACCTCAGCTTCGGAAATCCAGCCCATTACTTAGCCGGTCTATTTGTTGAGAACAATTGCCCCTTGCTTCATCACCAACACCGGCCTCTCCGTAGCCCGGATGTCCCGCAGCACATCCCCCGGCACCGCCACGATATCGGCGAACTTGCCCGCTTCCAGCGTCCCGGTTTCCCCATCGATCCCCAGCAACTTCGCCGAACCCTGGCTGCTGCTCAGCAGCGCCGCCGACGGGGTCATGCCCAGGTCCACCATGTCGCCGAATTCCTGCGCGTTGATCCCGTGCGGCGACACCGCCGCGTCGGTGCCGAAGGCGATCGGCACCCCGATCTTCAAAGCATTCTTGAACATCGCATCATGCGAAGCGCCGGCCGCGCGCGCCTTGGCCCCGATCTTCGGCGGATAGGTATCCGCGTGGCCCACCGTCCACACCAGCGCCAGCCGCGTCGGCACCAGGTACACGCCCTTCTGCTTCATCAACTGCAGCGTGGCCGTGGTCAGGAAACTGCCGTGCTCGATCGAATCCACCCCGGCTTCCACCGCCTGCTTCGCCGCCACGTCGCCATGGCTGTGCGCGGCGACCTTGCGGTTCCAGTTGTGCGCCTCGGACACGATCGCGGCCAGTTCGTCCGGCGTCAGTTGCGGCACGTCGACCGGATCGGATTCCGACAGCACCCCGCCCGACGCGCAGATCTTGATCAGGTCCGCGCCGTACTTCATCTGCAGGCGCGCGGCCAGGCGGCATTCCTCCGGACCGTTGCACACCCCTTGCAGCGGACCGGACGGGGTGACCCGGTCCGGCGGGAACGGCGAACTGTCGCAGTGGCCGCCGGTGGAACCCAGCGCGTGGCCGGCGACCAGCAGGCGCGGGCCTTCGGTGAGGCCGGCGTTGATCGCATTGCGCAGGGCCACGTCGATGAAATCGCCGGCGCCCACGTCGCGTGCGCTGGTCACCCCCGACTGCAGCGTGACCTTGGCATTGCGCGCGGCATGGAATGACTGCTCGACCGGGAAACGGAGCATGCCTTCGTAGAAACCCTGGGCCCAGTCGTCGTCGTGGTCGTAGGCGATGTGGGTGTGCGCGTCGATGTAGCCCGGCACCAGGGTGGCGTCGCCCAGGTCGATGACCTTGGCATCGGCGGGGATGGCGGCGTTGGCGCCGACCGCGATGATCTTGCTGCCCTGCACTACCACCAACCCCGGTGAACTGAGGTTGCCGCTGCGCCCGTCGAACAGGTGCGCAGCCTTGAGCACGGTGGTGGCGGGTGCCGGCGCGACGGCCGGGGTCTGCGCGTGGGCGGCGAAGGCCAGCAGCAAGGCAGCCGCCAGGACGGCGGGACGGGTGTTCATGCGGATCTTCCCCAAGCTCGGCGTGAGCCCGGAGTGTATGCCGATTGCCCGCTTGGGAAACTGTGGCCCACCCGGCAGGGGTTGCGAAGGGCTAGGCTGGTGCCACTTCGTGGAAACACGACGAACAAGAGCACTTGGCGATGAATCGATACGGCTGGATGGTGGTGCGCGCTTACCTGCCCGCGCTGATCGCATTGGCGCTGGCGGTGCTGGCGATGCTGTGGACCTCGCTGTTCAACCACAGCGCCACGTTCAACGGGCTGGTGCCTTACGCCAAGTGGATCCCGCCGTTCGCCTTGCTGGCCGCGCTGATCGCCGGCCTGTTCTCGACCCTGCGCCTGTGGCACTGGAAGAGCGGCAAGACCCCGCGCTGCCGCGGCTGCGAAGGCCCGCTGGGGCGCTTGCAGCACGGCCCGAAGGGGGATTACCGGAAGTGCCTGGCTTGTGGGGGCAAGCAGCAGGTGTGAGGGTGAAGGGGAACGACATGTAGGAGCGACGCGAGTCGCGAAATCGAGGAACCCCGCCGCCCGCAATATCCGCAACTCCAGAATCCACCCGCGGATCCATGCATCACGCACCGGATGGCGTGCGGCCTTCGCGACTTGCGCCCCGCAGGAAGTCCCCTTGGGGGGCGTCGCTCCTACAAGAGCAAGAGCTTCGCGGCTTGCGTGATGCCCCCTCTCCCGCTTGCGGGAGAGGGTTGGGGTGAGGGGGCTCTTGGCGAGAAATCAAAAGCGCCCTCATCCGCCCTTCGGGCACCTTCTCCCGCTAGCGGGAGAAGGGATTAATTCATGCCTGGATCGAAGCGGTTCTAGCTCTTGGTCGGCTGGGCGATGCCCTTGGCCAGCGCTTCCTCGATCAACTGCTTCACTTCGCGCGCGGTGCGGGCGCTGGAGGCAGCCTGCTTTTCGGCGAGCTTGGCCTGTTCGCGGGCCATGACTGCCTGGCGTTCGGCCAGGAACTGCGCCTGTTCGGCCATGCCGCGTTGTTGCGCGGCCAGTGCGGCCTGGCGTTCGCTGTTAGCCTTGCTTATGGCGAGTTCGGCCTGCTGCATGCCGATCGCGCCCTGGCGTTCACCGAGCTTGCCCTGCTGTTCGCCGAGTTCGCCCTGGCGATCACCAAGCTTGCCCTGCGCATCGGCGAGCGCGCTGGTTTCCTTGAAGGTGGACTGGAAGCGCGCCAGCGCCGCCGGATCGCGGACCACGTAGCTGGTCCTGCCCTTGCGGAACCACAACAACTGCTCGCCGTTGCGCTGCTGGCGCCGTGCTTCGGCCATGTCGACCATGGAACCATTCATCAGGGTGTTGTTTCCCTGCAGCAGCACGTAGGCCTGGTCGTTGTTCGAAGCAAGCGTGAGGGTGCCGCGGGTGGTCATGCCCATCACTGGCGCGGGGGGTGCCGGCGGCGCGGGCAATGCGGGCAGTACATGCGGGGTAGGGGCCACAGGCGCTGCGGGCTTCGGCGCTGCGGGAGCCCGCGGCGGCGGCGGGGGTGGAGGCGGTGGTGCCATTTCATGAGTGGCTGAGCCCAGCGAGACGGCGGCGACCGGTGCGGTTGCCGCGACCGGCGTGCCGAGCTCGGCCAGCTCGGTGGTTTCGGCCAGCGGCGCAAGCTCGGCCGGCTCACCGGCCTTCGGCGTGGGTGCAGGCGTGACCTGCGCCACCGGTGCGGCGGTGCCTGCGTGGGTGGCGGCGACGATGCGATACGGCACCACGCCCAGCGCGGCGACGGCCACGGTGAGCAACAGGGCGACGACGCGCGGGGTGGTGGCGGTGTTCTGCAACATGACCAGTCTCCTCTTGAGGATGCGGAAGGTGGGGGAGGCGCTGGCCAGGCCGGCGCTGGGTTTGGGCGCGACGCCCAGGCGGACCAGCAGGCGTCCGTAGTCGTGCGCGCAATGGCGGTTGCCGGCGATCACCGCGGCGTCGCAGGCGGCCTCGCGGGCCAGGGCGTATTCGTGCGCGGCCAGATGGGCGAGTGGATGGAAGAAGAACAGGTGCTGGGCCGCGGCCGGCAGCAGGCCCCACCACAGGTCGCGGCGTTGCAGGTGGACCAGTTCGTGGGTCAGGGCCATGTCCAGTTCGTCGGCGTGCATCGAATGCGAGGGCGTCGCCGGCAACAGCAGCACCGGATTCCATGGGCCGATCAATTGCGGCGAATCGATGGACGATGACAGGCGCAAGCGCGGCGGTTCACGCAGGCCGTGCGCTTCGGCGGCGAGCCGCAACGCGCCCAGCAGCACCGCGTCCTTGCACGGCCGCGATTCGTCGAGCAGGCGTCGCGTGGCCAGGTAGCCGCGCAGGGTGCGCGCGATCATGAAGGCCAGGCCCAGCAGCCAGAGCACGGCGAGCGTGGTCGACCATGACCATTGCATTGCCGGTTGCATCAATGCAGTCGGCGTCGAAGCGAAAGCGCCGCTCGTCGTGGAAGACAACACCGTGACGTGCACGGGTGCGGCCTGCACTTGTTGCACCACTTCGGCGGGCAGCAGCGGCAGCGCCAGCGGACTGGACCAGAGCACGCCGACCACCAGTTGCAACGCCACCAGCCACCACAGGCCGGCGCGCGCGGCGGCCGACAGGCGCGGGAGCGCGCGGCACAGCGCCCAGACCGCGATCACGAACAACGTCGATTGCACCGTGGCCGCGAGCAGCCTTGGCAACAGGATTTCGGAAACCAGTTCGAAGGCCATGACTCAACTCTCCTTGCGCTTGGATTGCAGGGTGGCGACCAGGGCCTCGAGTTCGGCCAGTTCGCCGTCGCTGACTTCGGTGCGTTGCGACATCCACGCCACGAACGGCGACACCGAGCCCTGCAGGGTTTTTTCCACGAAGCTGCCGACCGCGTTGCGGACCACGTCGTCCTGCTGCGCGGTGGTGGTGTAGCGGTACACGCCGCCATCGACCTGCTTGCGCTTGAGGTAGGCCTTGGCGCGCAGGCGCTCCATCATGGTCAGCACGGTGGACCGCGCCAGACCGCGCGCTTCGCCGAAGGCGGCGGCAACCTCGCCCACCGACGCGTCGCCCTGCCCGGCGATGTATTGCAGCAGGGCCAGTTCCTGGTCGCCTATGGTCTTGCGTCGCATCTTTGTTCCTTCTGACTACACTTGTAGTCATCATGCACATGACTACAGGTGTAGTCAACAGGTCGGAAGTCATGGGTGGGGCAAGGAGACGGGAGCTGGAAACAAACGGGTTCCCCGTAGGAGCGTCCATGGGCGCGAGCTCTTCGGTGGGATCCTGGATGCGTGACGAAGGGCTGCGCCCATGGACGCTCCTACGGTGATGACCATCTCCGTGGAGAAGGTGCCCGCAGCGGCCGGGGTGCGGGCCATGGCGCGTGATCGCCAACCTGCCTAAGCTGCCTTCCTGGATCTGTCTCGGCACATAAGGAAGTGAAGGATGTCCGTCCCCAGTGTGTTCCGCTTCGATTCGGCCCTGGTCCGCACCCCGGCCCGCTCGGTGGTCCACGGCCTGCGTGCCGATGACCGCGGCGATCCTTCCCATGACGGAGTGGTTCGCGAACACGACGCCTACGTCGCCGCGTTGCGCGCCGCCGGGGTCGAGGTGACGGTGCTGCCGCCGCTCGAGTCGTTTCCCGATTCGGTGTTCGTCGAAGACCCGGCACTGGTGTTCGCCGAAGGCGCGATCCTGCTGCGTCCCGGCGCCGCCAGCCGCGCCGGCGAGGTGGCGGAAATCGCGCCAGTCCTGCGTGAAATATTTGACACCGTACTCGAACTTCCCCCAACCGGTTTCGCCGACGGCGGCGACGTGCTGCTGACACCGAAGGGCGTGATGATCGGCCTGTCCGCGCGCACCGATCGCGTCGGCGCCGAAGCGTTGCTCGCGCGCCTCGACCAACTGGGACGCAAGGGAAAAATCGTCGAGACGCCCGCCGGGGTGCTGCACTTCAAGACCGAGTGCTCGCTGCTCGATGACGAAAGCGTGCTCAGCACCCGGCGCCTGGCGCGATCTGGCGTGTTCGACGGTTTCCGCCAGGTCCTCGTGCCCGACGGCGAGGAAGCGGCCGCCAACGCACTGCGCGTCAACGACGTGGTGCTGGTCGCTTCGGGTTTTCCGAAAACCATCGCCATGCTCGACGGGCTCGGTTACCAGGTCGTTGCCGTCGACGCTGTCGAAATCGGCAGGATCGACGCCGGCCTGTCGTGCATGTCGTTGCGCTGGCAGCGCGCGGCGAGGTAGTCGTCAGGCAGCCTGGACCAGGCTGAGCCTGCGCGCGGGCTTCCCGTCAACCGCGACCGATCCTGCCGCCGCGGGCTGCGCATCGGCGGGGTGCTGGAAGGGCCATGGGAAATGATTGGCCAGCGCCACCGGCTGCGCATTGCGGAAGGCGCGTGCGCGGTCTTCGTTGCTGGGCGCCGCCGGGGTCACGCCCGGCCAGGTGTGCTGGAGCGAAAGGCCGGTCAGCGGAGCGAGCTCCGTGCCGGCGGTGAAACTGCTGAAGTCGTTGGTGGCGATGTTCATGGCGATACCCTCTTTCCCTTGGGGCAGCGATGCGGCTCGCAAGCCGCGCTTGCCGAGGTTCCCTTGTTCCCGGCGGTTCCGGCGACGCGATTCCTGCGCAACCGATTTCCCGTTCTTCGTGGATCGTCTTCGTGGATCGCCTGCCGGGGCCCTTGCCTCATTCCGTGCCGAACCGTTCCCTGCACGAACACGGGAAGCACGCTGCAATTCCGCGTTGCGCGCCTGCCGCCAGCACGGCCCGGTTCATGGCCGTCTTGCCCTATCAAACGCGGGCCCGGAAACGGGCAGGCCACGAACCCGCAGGCGCGCATCGGAGCAGGCACGGCGCCGTGACGGAATCCACCGGGCAGCGAGTCGATCAAGGCGGAAGCGCACCGGCGGCCCGCACCGGTCCGTTCCTGCACACTGTCCTCACAAAGCCCTGCCGATGATCCGGTTGCCAGCCTTCCGTGGCTGGCGCCGTTGTCCTCCCAACCCCCGGAGCTGTCATGAGCGACCGCTTCAGCGACATCGATCCACCGGACACCGACCTGATCTCGTTGCAGGAACCGCATGAGGTGCAGTACTGGACCACACGGCTGGGCATTTCCCTCAACCAGTTGCGCCAGGCGATCGACGCGGTCGGTGCCTCTCCGGTGCATGTCGAGGCGTGGTTGAAGTATCGGGCGCAGCTCACTGCCTGAGGAGCGGGCGGCACGATCCGTTGCCACCGCCTGCGAGTACTTGTGCGCCGGACCGGGTCGATTGAACGGGCCTGGCCGGCATCGATCGAAAGCTTGATATTGGGCGTCCGCGTTCCTGGTTTCGATGGCATGTTCCGATGGCGTATCGTGCAGGCTCCGGACGCAAGCGCCACCGTCCGAATCCGCTTCGGGAACCACGAAGACCCCATGTCGGAACTCTCAGCCCAACTGCTCCTGGAAACGCAGACCGTCGCCCTCCGCGACGTCGCCTGCCGTGGCACATGCCGGCACAAGAGCGCCGAGGAATGTTCGCGTTCGACCCACCTGGTGTTTCCCTACCGCGGCGTTTACGTGCGCCACCTGGGTCGCGAACAGGCAGTGGCCGAAGCCAACCAGGTGCTGTTCTTCAACGCGGAGGAAAGCTACAGCGTCAGCCATCCGGTGAGCGGCGGCGACGCCTGCCTGTCGCTGGCGATCAGCGAGCCGCTGCTGCGCGAACTGGCGCCGAAAGAACAAGTGCGCGAAGGCGGCGTGCTCGCCTTCCGCCGGCAACGCCTGCGCATCGATCCGCGCGCGCAGGCGCTGGTGGCGATGCTGCGGCACAGCCTCAATAACGGCACGGCGGAAACCCTGGAAGCGGAGACCCTGGCCCTGACCCTGGTGCGGCGCGCGATGGGTGAGCGCACCACGCATGCGGCCGGCGCCAGCGCGGGCCGGCAGAAGCTGGTGGACCGGGCCAAGCTGGTGCTGTCTTCGGATCCGGCGCGGCGCTGGACCCTGGCTGAAATCGCGGCGGAAGTCGGGGTCTCGCCGGTGTACCTGACCCAGGTGTTCCAACAGGTGGAAGCGATGCCGCTGTACCGCTATCAATTGCGCCTGCGCCTGGCGCATGCGCTGGACCTGCTCGGCGAATACGAAGACCTCACCACCCTCAGCCTGGACCTGGGTTTTTCCAGCCACAGCCACTTCAGTTCCGCGTTCCGCCAGGCCTATGGGCGCACGCCCGCGGAGTTCCGGCGCTCGGTAAGCGCGCGCTGACGGTTACTGCGCAAGCAGGTCGCTAAAGATTCTGACAGCGGCCACGATTGTGGAATGTTCTCCTGTGTTCGCCCGGACGTCGGGCCCCACAGGAGATTCCATCATGACCGAGAAAACCTGCGCCGCTTGCGATTACGAGCTGGACGCCAATGCCATCCAGGTGAAGATCGGCGGCAAGACCGTCGAAGTGTGCTGCGAGGAATGCGCGCAGTCGCTGAAGGAAGCCCATGCCGCCAGCAGCAACGCCGGCAACGGCTGATGCGCCGCATTGCTGCGCCCGTTGCGGAGCGCAGCATCGTCACTCCCTCGGGCCGCACCCGCTGCCCCGAGGCGGGTGACGAACCGACCCATCCTGATCGGGGAACGAAGATGCAACGCAGACAGTTCATTCGCATGACTACCGGTCTGGCGACCTTCGGTGCGTTATCCAGCGCCCTGCCGGGTATCACGCGTGCCGCCATCGTCACGACCGCGGCGACGAAGAGCGGAGCGCTGGATGCGGTCGCCTTCCATGCCGCACGCAGGTTCGTGGCGACGCCTTTCGGCCGTATCGCAATGGTCGAACGCGGCAGCGGCGATGCCGCATTCTTTCTGCACGGTTTTCCGTTGAACGGTTTCCAGTGGCGCGGTGCGCTGGAGCGGCTGTCGCCGCACCGGCGCTGCATCGCTCCCGATTTCCTCGGGCTGGGTCATACCGAAGTCGCCGAAGGCCAGGACGTGGCGCCAGCCGCACAGGTCGGGATGCTCGCGGCGTTGATGGATGCGTTGTCCATCGATAGCGCCGACCTGGTCGCCAACGACAGCGGCGGCGCCGTCGCCCAGCTGTTCCTGGCGCGCCATCCGCAACGCGTGCGCAGCCTGCTGTTGACCAACTGCGATACCGGGATCGACTGCCCGCCACCGGCGTTGAAGCCGGTCATCGAGCTGGCCCGCAAAGGACAATTCGTGGCGCAGTGGCTGGCCCCATGGCTGGCCGACAAGAGACTGGCACGGTCGACGCAGGGACTCGGCGGAATGACCTTCACCTTCCCGGCGGATCTCGCCGACGAAACCATCGACATGTACCTGGCACCGCTGGTGCGCGACCCGGTGCGGACCCATGCCTACGCGGTGGCGCTGGACAGCAACGTGCTGGCCGGCGTCGAAGCGGAGCTCGCCCGCAGCGAAGTACCGACGCGCATCGTCTGGGGCACGGGCGACACGATCTTCTCGCCCGCAAGTCCCGCCTACCTGGACCGGACCCTGGCTCGTTCGCAAGGCGTGCGCCATGTGCAGGATGCGAAGTTGTTTTTCCCCGAGGAATTTCCCGACCTGATCGCCGAGGAGGCACGGAAGTTATGGCGCATCTGAAGCAGGACTCCGTGGCGGACCGAACCATCGCCGTGTTCGGCGCCTACGGCCACACCGGGCGCTTCGTGGTTGCCGAACTGCGCAATCGCGGATGGACGCCGATCCTGTGCGGACGCGATCCGGAGAAACTCGCGGTTCTCGGTGCATCGCATCCGGGATTGCAGGTGCGGGTTGCCTCGATCGACGACCCGGCTGCGCTGGATCACGCACTCGCCGGTGCGGCCGCGGTGATCAATTGCGCGGGCCCGTTCCTGGATACCGCGCCGCCGCTCATCGAAGCCGCGTTGCGCGCGCGCATCCACTACCTGGACCTGGCTGCGGAACAGGGCGCCGTGGTCGCCACCTTCGAACAATTCTCGGGACCTGCACGCACCGCGGGCGTTGCCGTCATTCCGGCGATGGCTTTCTACGGTGGACTCGGCGACCTGCTGGCCACCGCGGCGATGGGCGATTGGACGGAAGCGGATGAAATACGCATCGCCATCGCCCTGGACAGTTGGTTGCCGACGCGAGGCACGCGCTTGACCGGCATGCGCAACACTGCCAAACGCCTGGTGGTTTCCGACAATCGCCTGCAGGCCCTCGCCGATCCGCCGCCGACACGCAGTTGGGAGTTTCCCGCGCCCTTCGGAACGCTGGAAGTGATCGGCCTGCCGCTGTCCGAGATCATCACCATGTCGCGACACCTGCGTTCACCCGAGATCCACGCCTACATGAACCTGGAACCGCTGAAAGACCTGCGCGATCCGCGGACCCCAGCACCGACACCAACCGATGCAAGCGGGCGCTCTTCGCAGCAGTTCCTGGTCGACATGGTCGTGCGCAAGGGTAGCGAGCAGCGCCGCGCGGTGGCCCACGGACGCGACATCTACGCGGTCACCGCGCCGCTGGTGGTGGAAGCGGCGGTGCGCCTGGTGACCGGGTCGTGCGAAACGACGGGAGTCGCTTCCGCCGGCCAAGGCTTCGACGCGCGCGATTTCCTGGCATCGCTGAAGGCCGAAGATATCGTCATCGAGCTCGACTGACGCCGCGATGCCGCCCGCGGAATGGCATGATCGGTCCCGTGCGCCGGTCCGGCCACTTCATGGAGTCCATCGATGCGCATCTGGATCCTGGCGCTCGCGCTTTTGCTGCTGGCCAACACAGCCCACGCCGCCGACATCTGCCCCACCCTGCGCAGCCAGCTGTCCTCGGCCGACCCCGCCACCCGCGTCGCCGCCGTCGCCTGCAACGAATACATGATCTGGTACCGGCCCTTCATCGACCGCAACGGGCGGCTCGCCAATGGCGGAGTGATGGAATCCGAAACCAGCCTGCTCGACGACGGCTACAGCCAGGCATGGCGCCGCGTCGCCGGCTACTGGCAGCAAAGCGGACTGCTGCGGCAGATGGGTGGGTTCGCGGGCGCGAGCGATTGCGCCTACGCGGCGGGTGGCAGCGGTAACTCGCCCGGCTGCCGTACCTTCATCATCGACAACGCCTGGTCCGCGACCTTCATTTCGTGGGTCATGGCCAGGGCCGCGTTGCCCGGGTTCCGTGGCTCGGCCAGCCACATCGACTACGTGCGCGCGGCCTACCAGCGCGCGGATACCAATGCCTACCAGTACCTCGACCCGGTCCACGCCAAGCCGGCGACCGGCGACCTGCTGTGTTACGTGCGCGGCGCGCAGGGTGCGCTCGGTTATGCGGGACTGCTCGGCGTGGTCCAGCGCGGCGGTGGACTCAACATGCACTGCGAGATCGTCGTTGCGGCCAACCCGGGCAACGACAGCACCGCTTACCTGGTTGGCGGCAACGTGCAGCAGGGCGTGACCATGCGCCTGCTGCCATTGAACCGGAACGGCGAATTCTGGAGCCTGCCGCAGCGCATCGACGGCGGATCGCCGTGTTCGCCGGACAATGCGGAGGCGTGCAATTTCAACCGCCAGGACTGGGCGGTGCTGTTGAAACTGAAATCCCCCGCGGCACTGGCACAGTTGCCCGGCGCCGCGCCGCCCGCGACTTCGATCATGCCGCGGGCCCCATCGGCGCCGACCTGCTGCGTCAATTGCGTGGTCGGTTCGGGCGTGCCGCGCTGTCCACAGGAAGGGAGCAATCCGTGATCAACCCTTGACCAGCGTGACCGCGAACATCGCCATGGCCGCGAACACCAGCAGGTAGAAGTAGGCCACCCCGATCACCGAATATTTCAGCAGCGTCATCGGCCAGCCCTGTCCGTACACGCGCTTCTGCGTCAGCAGCAGGTAGATCGGCACCCAGGCCAGCAGCGCTGCGATGGCCACGTACACGCACACGGCAAGCCATGTGGCATGCGGCTGCACCCATGCGGCCAGGGCGAACAGCAGGAACACCACGGTCAGCGCCATCAGCAGGAACACATGGCTGTACAGCGCCACCACCAGGTGTTCCAGGTACATCCTGCGCTTGAACACATAGGCGACCTTCAGCATCAGCGCAAAGATGGGCACCAGCAGGAACAGCGCGGACGGCAACGAGCCCATGATCGCCTGGAACAGCAGGTCCGGCCGGCCATCCATGCGTTCGATGTTCTCCCTACCGTGGATCAGCTTTTCCGTGAGCCACTCGTTGGCGAAGGCCGGCAACCAGTCGATCTTCACCGGATTGCGAGCCGGATCCCAGGCTTCGTTGTCCTTGGAGAACAGCGCGCCCCTGGACTTGGCGCGCGTGGGCGGCGGGGTTCCCGGGGTCAGCTCGGTGATCCGGTTCGCCGCCTCGCCCTCGATCTGCACCTGCGCGGCGATCAGCGCCGGATCCACGCCGGGCAGGCCCTTCCTGTCTTCGTCCTGCGCTTTGCCTACCTCGGCCAGCATGCGGTCGCGGTTACGCTTCACTTCTTCCACGGTCTTGCTGTCGGTGATTGCGCTGGTGTCGACGCCCAGCGATACCGATTCCTTGTCCACATGGATGGTCAGCTTGCCGACGAAGAACGCCAGCAGGCTCATGACCACGAACAGGCGCAACGGCGGCATGTAGCGCTGGCGATGGCCGGCGAGGTATTCGATCGCGGTGCGGCCGGGCACGAGCAGGTCGCGCAAGGTGCGAAGCACGCGTCCGTCCAGGTGCCAGAACGACTCGAACACTTCCTCCAGCGCATGGCCGGCGTGGCGCACCGGGTTATGGATGGACTGGCCGCACTGGTGGCAGAACTCGCCTTGCAGGGATGCGTAGCAGTTCTCGCAATGGGTCGGCGCATCGTGGCCGGTTGCGTTTTCAGACGAGGTCATGTGGCCGGTTGATCCTCTGCGGCGCAGCAGGTGGGGGCGGGATGTCGGGAGGCGGCAACGATAACGGACCCGAGCAATCCAGCGCCAGCACGACTGCTGTTGCGTCACTTTGTGACGCAACGCCCTGCGCGGACTGCATCCCGCGGCTCATGGCCGCCAATTTCAATGGCTTTGAAGTTGGCACTCAACTTGCGTTACCCAGTCTCCATACTCACGTGAAGGGTGGCGCCGGGCGCAATCCTTGCTGTTGGACCTCCGATGAACCTCGTATCGACACGCCGATTGACCCAGGAGATGGCAGACACCTATCAACGCGCGTTGACCGGTGGATTCTTCTATGCGGCCGCGTGGCTGGTGGTCGGACTGTACGGCGGGGCCTTCCGCTTCGCGCCGCTCGCCAGCTGGGGCCTGGTGGTGGCTTTCCTCGGCCTGGCCACGCAACGTTTCGTGCACAAGCCGCTGGCCGACGGCACCGAGGCCACCCTGGCCCGTTGGCTGCGGCTGCACTGGGGCATCGTGCTGCTGACCACGATGCTCTGGGGTGGATTGTTCTGCTGGGTCAGCCTGGATGCGCGCTTCGGCGACGCACGGGTGACCGGGCTGCTGTTCACCCTGGGCCTGTGCACGGCGGTCGCGCATGCCTTCAGCATGCGCCGCGGCTTCGCCTTCGCCGGCATCGGCCTGTTGTGCCTGCCCGGCCTGGCCCTGATGCTGGTGGATCCCGTGCAACGCGCCAATGCGCTGATGTGCACGGTATACCTGGTCTACGTGGTCATCTCGCTGTTGCGCAGCTACCACGAATACCAGCAGCGCCTGGACCTGGACCAGGAACTGCGCACCCAGCGCGACCTGTTCTCGCGCCAGAGCCGGATCGATCCCTTGACCGAACTGGCCAACCGCCGCCAGTTCTCGGACGTGCTGGCCAAGGCCACCGTGCGGGCGCGGATCGGTGGCGAGCCGCTGACCCTGTTGCTGCTGGACATCGACCATTTCAAGCAGGTCAACGACAGCCATGGACACGCGGTTGGCGATGCCTGCCTGGTGGCCATCGCCGGGCGCCTGCATACCGCCTTCGCGGGCGAGGGCGACCTGGCCGCGCGCGTCGGCGGCGAGGAGTTCGGCGTGGTCCTGGATGGACAGGACCTGGCGATGGCCATGCAGCGCGCGGAGCGTTTCCGCGCGAGCCTGGCCGAACACCCCGTCGTCGTGGACGGCCTGGCGCTGCGCATGACCGCCAGCATCGGCGTCGCCGGGTTCGACCGCACCCGGCACGAAGGCCACGACGCGCTGTACCACGACACCGACAGCGCGGTGTACCGGGCCAAGGCTGCGGGCCGCAATCGGGTCTGCCGGGATGGGGCGGAGGCGGTGTTGGTGGCAAACGCGTCCTGACCTGCGCTTTCCGCGATGAAACCCGCTTCCTGTCTTGTCTTTCTGCTGTCGGCCGTAGTCGCCGATGGTGCGTGGGCGCATGGTGGCGGCCTCGACAAACACGGTTGCCACAACAACCGCAAGACCGGTGAATATCATTGCCATCGTGGTGCCGGCATTCCGCGTCCCGCGCCCGATACGCATGGCAACGGAAACAATTTCGCGCCTTCAATCCGCGCGCCATCGGACCGGCGATCCGGATCCCGTCCCTTCAGCAACTGCACCGAAGCACGCGCCGCCGGCGCGGCACCGGTACATCGCGGCGACCCCGGTTATGGCGTCCATCTGGACCGGGACAATGACGGGATCGGCTGCGAGCCGTATCGGGGACGATAGTCCGATGCCGTGAGGCGAGCTTCATCGACCTCGCACCGTGGCGGCGTGCGGGGGGACAGAGAACAGGTATTCTGATCGCGCTTTTTTTGGGGGCGCGCTGTTTTCCCCCGCAATGTCCACCGGCAATGATTCAAGGAAAGACCCCACATGCAAAGAACCGAGATCACCCCGCCGCTGCAGGACGCCGCCTTCGATTTCCTGTTCTGGTTCTCCCGGTTCGAGTTCGGCCTGAAGGAAAAGCAATTCCTGAAGTCGACCGATGCGGGCAAGAAGGCCGAGCCGAACTGGGACAGGTTCGTGAAGAAGCACCGCAATGGCTATGTGGCCGGCCCGGGCGCGCGCGCGTTGATCGCCGCCAGGCCGCGACAGCAGGTGGTCGTCGCCAACGCGGGCCTGGCCTGGAAGGAATTGCAGTTCGAAGCCAATGAATTCGAGTTGCAGAAGGTCACGTTGCTGCTGCGGCTGGTGCGCAACAACCTGTTCCATGGCGGCAAGCACGGCGACAAGCACTGGGACGATCCGGAAAGCACCACGCGGCTGCTCAGGCAAAGCCAGATCGTGCTGGATGAACTGGCGGAGCTGGGCGGATTCGGCAACGATTACCGAAGAAGCTACTGAAGCCCACGCTGTTCCCTCGCCCTTCCACGCAAGCCCCTACCACCGCAGGACCCCGGCCATGCCCAAACCCAGACTCGACCCGATCCGGGCGCGCAACCTGAGCAACGACTACGCCAAGTGGCTGCTGCAGGAACAACGCGAGCGCACGCCGGCCAGCGGCAAGCTGTTCGCCCAGCGGCATACCACCGGCGGCCGCCGCTTCCATGGCTTCAACCAGGCGCAGATCTGCACGATCATCGGCGGCGACTACTACGACGAGTCGCGCTGACTGCGATTGCCGCGGTTGATCGATCCTGCGTCAGGCCTTGCGCACGAACTCCGACTTCAGCTTCATCGCGCCGATGCCGTCGACCTTGCAATCGATGTCGTGGTCGCCATCGACCAGGCGGATGTTCCTGACCTTGGTCCCGACCTTCACCACCAGCGACGAGCCTTTCACCTTCAGGTCCTTGATCACCGTGACGGTGTCGCCGTCCTGCAGCAGGTTGCCGACCGAATCCTTGACCACCCGCTGATCCTCCGTGGCTTCGGCTTCGCCATCCGCAGGCCACTCATGGCCGCATTCCGGGCAAACCAGTTGCACACCGTCGTGGTAGGTGTACTCGGACTTGCATTTCGGACAAGGCGCCAGCGTGCTCATGGGGTCTGCGTACTCGTGATCGAACAAGTCGGTGATTATAAGCGACGCGTGCATTGCCAGCCGTTGCGGGCGGCAGCAATGCGAGCATCTGCACGCAGGCCTGATGATCGGCTCGGCCAAGCCGGTGGATTCGCTGGATGGTTTGTGCACATGGCAGGCGCATGCGCTTTAATACTCCAATTACGGAACGGATGGCTGGCAATGCAGGGGATCGACCGCGGATGGATCGCCACGGCACTGGTGCTGCTGGCCTTGATGGCACTGCCTGCATCGGCGATGGAACCGGCCTCGTCAGCGAACACCAGCGACGACACAACAAGGCTGGATACGGCGACCGCCGAACGTCTGCAGGCGCTGGCGGATCGGGCCGTCGAGCTGGATGAAGGAGGCGACCTGCCCGGTGTCGCCGCGGCGTACGATGCGTTGATCGCGGATCCTGCGCTCCCGCAGGTCCCGCTCGAACTGCGACGGATGGTTTATTCGCGTGCCGCCGCCGTCGCCTTGGAACAAGGCGACAATCCGAAATCCCGCGACCTCTACCTGCAGGCGATCACTGCCAATTCTGCCGACCGCGACGACTGGGCCAGCCTGGCCTGGATCGAGTACGTGCTTGGCGAAAACGATGCCGCCGCTGCGCACCTGGCCGAATACGCGCGTCGCTGGCCCGTGGCGCTCGACGATCTCGACGATGCGTTCGTGTTCCAGCTGCTCGGTGCGCTGGAGGAGGATGGCTCACCACGCCTGGACCTGCTGCAGTCGCTAGCTTCGGCCGACTGGAACCGACGCGGGCTGGGCGCGGACTACCTCTGGTTCGAACTGGCCTTGCGGCGCGTACAGCGTGGGGAACAGGACCTGGCGCGCGCCGCGATCCAGCACGTCAGCACACCACGCGAACTGGTCCAGCTGCGCAGCGACCGACGCTTCGACGGCCTGTTCGATCCGCAGTCCGCGCGGTTCGACGTGGCGCTTGCGGCGCAACGGCGTTTCGACCGCCTCGCTGCGCTCTCGGCAAAGGATCCCCACAACCTCGAATTGGCGAGCGAGGTTGCTGGTGCCCTAGGGATCGTCGGTGGATTCGATCGCATAGTGACCCTGGTCGATACCACCCTGCGCGGCAACCCCGCGGATTTCACCTATTCCGACAACCAGGTCTGGCTGCTCAACAGCAAGGCCACCGCGCTGCAACAGCTGGGGCGCTTCAAAGAGGCTGTCGCCCTCATGCAACGCGCAAGCGAAATGTCCGAGCGCGGCAGCGGCAACGTCAGCCAGTCGATCAACCTCGGTGAGATGCGTTGCGGCATGGGTGAGTGGAAGCGCGCCCTGGCCGCGGTCAAGGGCCTGGAAAACATGTCCGACTACGGCCAGGTCGCCATGCAGTCGGTGGTGCACTGCGCACGTCTGCAGCAGGGCAATTCTGCGGCTGCGCGGCAGGCGCTCGAATACCTGCACCAGAACCGCAGCCTTTCGGCCTCGCTTTACGTCACCGCCTTGTTGCGCGAATCGCGGCTGGACGACGCGGCGGCGGCGCTGGTGGAGGCGCTCGATTCACCGCAGGAGCGTGCCGATACGCTGGTCATGGTCCAGGACTTCAGGCCGCAGCGGTCGCTACCTGCTGATGTCGCCAACGAGGAACGATGGGAAGCGCTGATGCGGCGCGAGGACGTGCGTGCCGCGATAGACCGGGTCGGTCGAAGCCAGCACTACGATATCCAGCAGCCTTGAAGCAGCCCGCGCGGAGCGTGCAATCCACGCGGTGGCCGGTTCTCCCGGGCCCTATTGCTCCAGCCCCAGGAACACCCGCATCCGCGCCAGTTCCGCTTCCAGCGCATGCTTGAATGCCGCATCGCGTGGTGGCTTGCCGTCCACGTAATGCAATTGCGCATTCAACGTGCCCGTGGACGCCGACAGGTTGCCCCAGCCGATCACGCGATCGCGCCACAGCAGCGGCAGTGCGTAGTAGCCGAGCTTGCGCTTGGGCGCGGGCGTGTAGGCTTCGAAACGATAGGCCCAGCCCCACAGCAGTTCGAAGCGGCGGCGATCCCACACCACCGGATCGAATGGCGTGAGCAGGCGCACTTGTTCGTCCGGTTTCCAGCGACGACTCTCTGCATGCTCACCCGCAGGCCACAGCCAATCCACGCCTTCGACCCGCGCCCGTTGCAGGCGTTGCCGCGCCCGCAACAGCGCCGGTTTGCGCGCGTCGCTCCATTGCGGCACGCCGTTGCCCAGGTAGCTGACCAACTGGCCGAGGCTGGCATCCGGTAGCGGCGCGTACTTGCCCATGACCAGGTCGATCAGTGCATCCAGGCGCGCATCGACGGCGTGTTTGTCGACCGGCGCAAGATCCTCGCGCACGGCATAGACGCGGGTGCCGCCATCGCGTCGCGCCACCCGCAGCAGGCCGCGGTAGTGCATGCCATCGAGCAACTGGGTGCTGGCGTTGGACGAGCCGCCGAACCAGTTGGTGGTCTTGCCATGGGCGAAATGCGCATCGACTTCGCGTGGATGCACCGCGCCACGTTCGGCGATGAATTCGCGCACCGCCTGCGCCTGCTTCCAGCGCGTCGGGGTCCATGCGAGGCGCGCGTCGCGCGGATGCATCAACGCGTGGTGCGCGCGCGGCAGGAAGCCGTAGTTGACGAAGAAGTCCTCCTCCAGCGCCAGTCGCGGATAGCGTCGCTCCAACTCGCCGGCGCGATAGTCGACGACGCGATGGCGCAAGGTCAGGTCCTGGGCCCGCGCCGGCGCGCGGATCGGATCGGCCTGGACGAAGCCGAGTTTCCCGATCGCCCGCATCAGCGTGGTCGGCTTGAACAGCGAACGGGCGATGGCGTAGCGGCGCAGGTGGTCTAGGGTCAGGGACATGGATCCATGATGCCAGCTGATCTGGTCCATTTTCCTGCAAACCGATATCGCCCACTGGACAAATTCAATGACAAAATTGTGGCCTCTCCCTGGCGATCCGGACCAGCTCGGACATAAGCTGGCGGGATATCGCCTGAGGCAAAGCGGCTCGCGACGTGCGCATATGCCCTTCGGCGGTATCAGGCAAAAGCGCGGACAGTGAGTCCGAGATTGCTGGATTCCACATCT
The DNA here is from genome assembly GCA_050737675.1 of Pseudoxanthomonas sp. Classification (GTDB taxonomy): domain Bacteria; phylum Pseudomonadota; class Gammaproteobacteria; order Xanthomonadales; family Xanthomonadaceae; genus Pseudoxanthomonas_A. The sequence goes on along the minus strand of JBOHXX010000005.1, from coordinate 11,030 downwards.
TTACACCTTCGCTCTTCCAGGGCAGCATCAGTGCGTGTTGAGAATCGGATGCCAGTTCACGCGTGGTGCCATCCTGGAAATAGATCGCGACTTTCATCTGCGGATAGTCGTCGGTATGCATGCCCTCCCGGAAATGCGAAGCGAGCATTACATGCGCCCGCGGAAGGCTGACGGATTGGATTCCGTATTCCCTGTTTATGAATTCATCACAGTCATGGCCCGGGAACGAACGGTAACCCATCGGCCCCTTGTTCGCTTTGAGCATGCGCCCGTCAACCAGCATTCTCACGGCATCATCCAATGCGACAGGATCGGCCTTCAGTGCGGCAGTGAAGGCATTGACCTTGAGTGCCGGGATTTCCACTGATCGCAACGACGCTTCTCGATCAGCGCCTCCAACGTCTTCACCACTCCATTCTTCCATGACATATCGCGTGTCATGCGGCACGATGCGAAAGCGCTCGCTTGTTACTCCCCAACCCATATATTCGTAGGAAATATAGATCTGTCTGATCGGACTGCTTGGCGCTGGGACCGCAACAGTGACTGCCGGTGGTTGCTGGCTGCATGCTGTCAGCAGGATCAACAGGATTGCCGCAACATACGAGGCGCGCATGAACCGGCGTCCTGTCTGGAATAGCCCTGGGATTGCATGGGAAGCGAACGTCAGGCGCATGCGGCAATGATGCCAGACTCGCGATCAGGGCGACTTCCGCAATGCCGGCTCCCGGTCGGGCCGGTCGTTATTCCAACAACAACTCCAGGTCGCGACCCGTGCTGGCCACGTTGCCGCTGTAGTCGCGCGCGGTGACGCGCAGGGTGTAATCACCGGCAGGCAGCCCATCCGCCTGCCAGGTGCCGGTGGCCAGTTCGCCATCGCGCACGGTGTTGGTGAGCACGTACTTGAAATGCGTCACCGCGCTGCCATGCACCGTGATGCCGCTGCCCGGTGCGTAGGCCACCTTCACCGCGTCGCCATCGGCGGGCATGCGGTTGAATTCGATGTTCATCCGCGGCGCCTCGAAGCCAGGCAGCGGAGTGTCGTCCGCGCGCAGTATCTGGTAGCCGAGTGCGTACAGGCCCAGGCGGCGGCGCGGCAGGTTGTTGTCGACCTGGTCCCAGGCATCGACCACGATCCGCACGCCGTTGCCACGCGGCACCAGTACACGGCCATCGGCGCGCCGGGCCAGTGGTTGGTCGTTCGTATCGAACAGTTCGATGCCCTCGATATGCGGCGCGTAGTGGTCGGCATATCCGCTGAAGCCCAGCGCCACCGCATTGCGTTCGAATCCGCTGGCGCCGACGCTGAGGTGTACGTGGGCCATGCGATTGATGGTGCCCAGCACGTCGCCCGCCCGGAAGCGCGTGCCGCGTGGCGCGCGCATGCGCTCTGGCTCGCCGGCTTCGTCGCGCAGCAACTGGAAGCGCGACGGGTCGGACACGACATCCCGCGCATCGCGCCCCACCCGCATGTGGATGTAGCCCAGTCCATCGATCGCGAGTCCCTCGGCCTGTTCGTCCAGCCCCCATGCCGCGGATGGACTGCTGACCTTGCCATCGGCGATCGCCAGCACCTGCGTGCCCACGTCGCCGCGGATATCCAGCCCACCATGCAGATGGTCGCGGCTTTCACCGCTGAAGTTGCCGCGCACCTCGCCCAGCGTGCCGACCACTTCATGCCAGCCGTCCTGCGGGTGCAGCGGCCAGCGTCCGCTGGTGGCGGGCAGCGGATCATTCGGCGCGGGGCCGACCGCACCCATCACCGGCAAGGCCGCTGCGGTCGCGGCATCCACGGGAGCGATGCGATGCAGACGATGGCTGCCGGCATCACTGAGCCACAATCCACCCCGCGCATCGAGGGCCAGGCCTGCGGGACGCGACAAGCGCTGTGCCTGCCTGGTTCCGGTCAAGACATGCGACTGGCCGTCGCGGGAAATCTGCAGCACCCGCCCCCACGACATTTCGCCCACGTAGAGCACGCCGTCGTGGGTCATCGCCAGGCTCATCGGTCGATGCAGCGCATCCCGTCCGGCGTAATACGGCGTCGTTACCGTGCCATCGGGCGCGATGCGGCGGATGGCGTTGTTGCAGGTGTCGGCGACCCAGACGATGCCCTGCGCATCCATCGCCAACGCAGTGGGTGTATCGAAACGCGCCTGCGCGCCGACGCCATCGGCATTGCCCGGTCGCTCGCCACCGGCCACGGTGCTGACCTGCCCCTGCGCGTCGATCCTGCGGATGCGGTCGTTGTAGGTGTCGGCCAGATAGACATTGCCGCGCGCGTCCACCGCCACGCCGATCGGTCCGTTGAACTGCGCCTGCGCCGCGGCGCCATCGCGGAACCCGGCCACGCCGGTGCCGGCGATGGTGCTGACCATGCCCGATGGCGTGACCTTGCGGATGGCATGGTTGCCGGTATCGGCGACGTACAGGTTGCCGGCGCGATCCAGGGCCAGGCCGGAAGGCGTATTGAACCGCGCCGTGGTGCCGTCGCCATCGGCAAAGCCTTCGCTGAAACCGGCCAGCGTGGTGACCGCGCCGTCGCTGCCGATCCTGCGGATGCGGTTGTTGTCGCCGGCATCGGCCACGTACAGCGTGCCGTCTTCCGTCATCGCCACGCCATAGGGATCATCGAAACGCGCCCGTGCGACCGGCCCGTTGCGCATCCCGCGCACACCATCGCCCGCCGCGAGCCGCAGCTGCGCGGTCCAGCCGAATGGCGTGGGCGCGGGACCGGCGGGCAGGTCGGAAGTTTTCCCTGCGAAGAAGAACGTAGCGGCCAAGGCGACGGCGATCAGCGCCGCCGCGGCCCACAACCAGGCGTTACGGCTCATGCGGTCCTGCAGGTCGAATGCGAGGATCCAAGATAGTCAATCGCAGGGAGAGGGGAAAGGGCGGCCGTGCGTAGCGTGGGCCTCGACCCACCACCGCCATGCACCCGATTGCATGGACGTCGGAACGAAGAGCGGTGGGCTCAAGCCCACCCTACGGAATACACTGTCGGTAAAGCATGCCGTTGGTGGCAGCCATTGGCGGGAGGTCGCGCAGCGTGGACAGCAATGATCGCAAGATCGACGAGTTGCGCAGTCGCATCCCCAGCTTCAAATGCATCGTCGGCTGCCACGACTGTTGCGGTCCGGTGACCGCGTCGTCCGAGGAGATGGCCAGGCTTCCGCTGAAGACCGAAGCCGAACACGAAGCCGCGCTGGCCGAGCTGAGCTGTCCGCACCTGGGCGAGCATGGTTGCGAGGTCTACAACGAACGCCCGCTCATCTGCCGCCTGTTCGGCACCACGCCGCGCCTGCTATGCCCCAACGGGATGCGCCCGGTGTACATGATCGACCGGCGCACCGAAGCGGAAATCCACCAGTTCCTGGCCAGCACGCGGCAAGTGCTGGTCTGACGGGAATGAGCATGCCTGAATCCCAGGATCCGCCGGTGCTCACTTTCGTCCTGCCCGTATTCAATCGCGGGCGGAATACGACCGTTCGCCGCGGCCGCAAATGGCACGCGGTGGCGCAAGCCCGATTGCAACTGGGCGAGGGGAGCCTGTCCCCGCCGGTCGAGTTGCAGACGGAACTGAAGCAATTTTCGGCGCTCACCGAGGCCGATCTCCGTTTCGAACACGACCCCTCCTGTCGAACCGTCGGTGGGTTGCTGTTGGTGCTGCAGCAGATCTACCCGGGATTCGGTGCGGAGGAAGAAGTCACCCTCTGCCACTTCGATTTCGACGGCCGCTAGCGGTTCACAACGAAGCGTGCCCGGCTTGTCACCGAGGGGGCGAATCGATGGGAACAGGTTCGGCATGCGGACTTATCAAGCAGGTCGGATCGCGCGCATCGCGCCAAGCGATTCCGCCTCGCCTCCTTTCATGGTCCCTACGTTGACGGTCATCACACGCTCGAAAGGGTGTGCTTGGCTATGCTCGAACCGCACCTCGCTAGACAGGATGTCCTCAGTTGAACGACACGTCCCTGGCAACGCGCCGCCATCGATTGTTGCTGGATCTGCTGATCATGGCGTCGTTGACCGGCGTCACCGCCTGGATCTCGCTGGCCATCGCCCGCATTCCCGGCGGCGTGGCGGCGGTCTGGATCAGCAACGGGATCTGGGCCGGCTGGCTGCTGTCGCGGCGCACCGCATCGTGGCCGCGCTACCTGGCCGTCGGCCTGGCCACCCTGCTGCTCACGCGTTACCTGGCCGGTGACGACCTGCCGACCACCCTCGCCCTCAGCGCGTGCAACCTGATCGAAGTGCTGATCATCGCAAGCGCCATCCGCCGCTCGGTACCGGACGTGGGCAACCCTAGGCACTGGCTCGGACTGGGCGGCATCGCCACCGCCAGCACCCTGGTTGCCTGCGCGGTCTCGGCGCTGCTCGCCAGCGTCTGGTTGAAGGCCGTTTCCGACGCCAGCTTCGTGACCAATTTCCTGACCTGGTACGCGGCGCACGTGGTCGGCATGGTGGCCGTGGGCACATTGACCCTGGTGGCCCATCGCAAGGGCATCGGCCTGATCGACATCCCCGGGCAGCGCTGGGATTTCCTTGGCTGCATGTTGCTGATCGCCGTGGTCGGTGGCGCGGTGTTCTACCAGTCCGCGTATCCCTTGCTGTTCCTGGTCTATCCGCCGTTGTTGTTCGGGGTCTTCCGCCATCGCTTCGCCGGCCTGGTGGTCGGCATCTCCCTGCTCGGGGTCATCGGCATCATCGCCACCACCCTGGGCCATGGCCCGCTGGCGCTGGCGGTTGGCGGCAGCGATGTCGAGCGCACCATCCTGTTGCAACTGTTCGTCGGCACCGCTTGCCTGATGAGTTTCCCGGTGGCGCTGGGCATGGCCGAACGCGCCCGGTTGATGACCCGCGTGCGCGAGAGCGAAATGCGCTACCGGATCCTGGCCGACTATTCGCATGACGTGGTGGTGCGGATGCGCGCGGATGGCCAAAGGCTCTACGTTTCACCATCGGCACGGGACATCCTGGGCTGGGAACCGGCCGAGCTGCTCCAGCCCAGCGAGAGCCTGGTGCATCCCGACGATCGTGCCGTGCAGCAGCAGACGATCGCCGCCGTGCTCGCCTCCGGCCAGCCGGTTACCGCGATCTACCGGATGCGCCACAAGGACGGGCACTACGTGTGGATGGAAGCCGCAGCGCGGCCGATCCCCAGCGCGGAGGGGGACACGACCGACCTCATCTTCGCCGGCCGCGACGTCTCCCAGCGCGTGGCCGCCGAACAGGCGTTGCAGGCGAGCCGCGACGAACTGGAGGCGCTGGCGCGCCTGGACAGCCTCACCGGCCTGGCCAACCGCCGCCAGTTCGAGGAACGCCTGGCGCATGCCCTGGGCCGGTCGCGGCGGCACGGGCAGGCGGTGGCGCTGATGTACATGGACGTCGATCATTTCAAGCAGGTCAACGACAGTTACGGCCATGCCGCGGGCGACGAAGTGCTGCGCGTCTTCGGCCAGCGCCTCAGCGCGTGCGTGCGCTCCGGCGACCTGGTGGCGCGCCTGGGCGGCGACGAGTTCGTGGTGTTGATCGAGGACCTGGCGGCGCCGGAAACCGCCGAAGGCATCGCCCGCAAGCTGATCGCGGCGATGGGCGAAGGCATCGCGGTGGAAGGCGCCACGTTGCGCGTCACCACCAGCATCGGCATCGCCTATTCGATGCACCCGGCCGTGTCGAAGGCGCTCGCCGCCGCCGCCGACGCGGCCTTGTACGCGGCCAAGAAAGCCGGCCGCAACACCTGGCAGTTGCTGGTCACGGACGATCCGGTGAAGCCCGACTCATCCCCCGCGTAGGGTGGGCCTCGGCCCACCACCGCCTTCCATCAGATTGCATTCGCATCGGAATGGAGAGCGGTGGGCTCAAGCCCACCGTACAACCATTGCGTAGGATGGGCCGTACTCTCCACCCCTTCGCCCGGAGTCCCACCGATGATCCCGAACACCCGTCCCTTGCGCTTCGTCCGCCTGGTCGTTGTCACCGCGGCACTCCTTGCATTGGCCGCTTGCGCCACCGCGCCCACCGGTGGCGCGCTGGTCGTCGGGCAACAGGCCACGATCGAAGGCGACGTGGCCAGCGTGGACACGAACCCCTGGACCTACGACGGCAACGCCGTGGTCACGATCTCCACCATTGACGTAGGCACGGTCAGCGTGCAGCTGCCTGCACGCTGGAACCTGTGCAAGGCACCACCACTCGGCGACGTGCAGGCGCTGAAGCCAGGTGATCGCGTGCAGGTCGTCGGTACGGTGACCGCGCCCGGGGAAATGGTGGTGTGCTCGGAGCCGGAGCACCGGCTACGCAAGGTCGAGTAAATCGCGCGAACGAGGCGGTGCGCCTGCGGCCTGTCGTATCCTGCGGGGCCTCCGGGGCCCTGCCAGCGTCCGGGGAGCCGGGCATTCCATGTTAATGTCCGGCTGCCCCGAAGGGCGGTGCAGTGCTTGCACACGCGCCGGGGCGATTGCCATGTGGATACTGCGTCGCCTGCGGATCGCAGGCGTGCGCTGACCGATGCCGGACTGATTCCCAAGGAGATGACATGTCGAAACTGCTCGATCTGATGAAGAAGCTCGGAAGCGACGCCGCCCTGGCCGCGGAATACGGGAAGGATCCGGAAGCGGTGTTGCATCGCGCCGGGGTGACCGACGAGGAGCGCAGGGCGATGCTCGAGAGCGATTACGCGGCCGTCGGCAAACTGACCGGGCTGGCGGACGGGCAGTACGCCACCAACCACACCATCAAGGCCTACGACAAGTAAGCGTTGGCTTTCATCGCCAGGCGCTTGCCTGTGTTCCGGCCGGTCGCGATCGCATTGCTGTCGCTTGCGCTCGCCTGGGCGCCAGCTGCCGTGGCCCAGTCGCCTACGGACGCCATGGTGCTGGAGGCGCAGGTCCAGGAGATCGAGCGGCTCGCGGTCACCGCGCACTGGAGCAGATCGGACGCAAGGATCGACGCCCTGGCATCGCGTTTCGATGCGCTCACGCCACTGCAGCGGCACCGCCTCGATTACGTCCGCCTGCGCAACCGTGCCCTGGCCGGTGACCAGCCCGCGGCGCTGAAGGGCTTTACCGAGTTGTTGAAGCAGGACCTGCCGGTGCCGTTGCGCGTGCGCGTCTACACGACGGCCACCGGCGTCGCCGCCAACCTCGAGAACTGGTCGCTGGCGTTCGCCTGGCTCAACGAGGGCCTGAAGTACCTGCACGAGACCCCCACGGAAGCGGCCAGGTTGCTCGGCGCCGCCAGCTACCTGCATACGCTGGTCGGCGAGACCGGGCGGGCGCGGGAACTGGCGCTGCAGGCCCTGCAGATCGTCGAGAAGCAGAACGACCCGCGGGCCCTGTGCCTGGCCCTGAGCGACGTGGCGCTGGCCGAGGACCATGCGGGCCATTTCAGCGAGGCGGAAAAATGGCGCCATCGCCAGATCGACGCCTGTATCCGTGCCCGTGATCCGATCTTCATCGCCAACGGCAAGTACGGCGTCGGCAAGATGGCGGCCGCGCAGGGACGGCATGCCGAGGCGCTGAAGTGGGCGAGCGAGGCGCTCACCGAGTTCAAGGCCGTGGGCTTCGCCGTCGGCGCGTACAGCGCCCGGCTGGTCATCGCCGAAAGCCTGGTCGCAACCAACCGGCAGCTCGACCAGGCCCAGGCGATGCTGGTCGACACCCTCCGCTACTACCGGGGACAGAAATCGGACCTGGCCATCGCCGAGACCGAACGCCTGCTCGCCAGGCTGGCCGAGAAGCGCGGCGACATCGCTGCGGCGCTGGCCCACACCCGGCAGGCGATGGAGGCGTCGGAAGCGCTCGAGGTCGTCTCCCGCGAGCGTCGGCTGGCCTACCAGCAGGTCCAGTTCGACACCCGGTTGAAGGAACAGCAGATCGCCCTGCTCGAAACCGAGAAGGCGCTGGCCGCGGTGCAGGTCACCGCGAACAAGCGCCGGCAACTGATGCTGGCCTTCGGCATGGCCGGGTTGCTGGTCGCCGCGATCCTGCTGTCCGTCCTGCTGCGCCGGTCGTTCCTCCAACGCCGCCGCTACCGCTGGCTATCCGAACACGACAGCCTGACCCGCCTGCTCAACTACCAGCAGGTGCGCAAGCTCGGCGCGGCGGCGTTCGCACGCACCCGCGCCAGCGGGCAACCGTTCACCGCGATCGTCGCCGACATCGACCTGTTCAAGCAGGTCAACGACCGCCACGGCCACGCCGCCGGCGATGAGGCGCTGCGCTCCCTTGGCGCGTGGATCAGCGAAGCGGTCGGCGTGGGCGGTATCGCCGGGCGCAGCGGCGGCGACGAGTTCACGATCCTGCTCGAGGCCGATGCGGCGGAAGCCGAGGCGATGCTGCAACGCCTGCGCGAGCGGATCGAACCGATCACCGTGTTCGGGCACACGTTCGGCTTCAACATCAGCTCCGGGGTGTGCCAGGCCGAGGGCCAGGCCGCCACCCTGGAGCAATTGATCCACGAGGCGGACCAGGCCTTGTACCGGGCCAAGGACGAAGGTCGAAACCGCGTGGTCCGCGCGGGCGATGTCGCCGTCGCATCAACGCCGACGGCGGGCCTGGTGGTGGTGGGCAGCGGCATCCAGTTCGGCCGCCACGCCAGCGAACGCTGCCTGTCGGAAATCCGCGAGGCCGAGGTCGTGTTCTGCCTGGCCGACCCGTTCGCGCTGGCGATGATCCATCGCCTGCGACCCGACGTGATCAACCTCGGCGCCCATTACGCCCCCGGCAAGGATCGGCGCCAGACCTATCGCGAAATCGACGACGCCATCATGGCCCCGGTCCGCGCCGGCAAGTCGGTCTGCGCGGTGTTCTACGGCCACCCGGGCGTGTTCGCCGACGTGCCACACGAAGTAGTGCGCAAGGCCCGCGCCGAAGGCATCCCGGCGCGCATGGAGCCGGGGATTTCCGCCGAGGCCTGCCTGTATGCCGACCTCGGCATGGATCCGGGCCATCGCGGCGTGCAGTCGATGGAAGCGACCCATTTCCTGGTCTACGACCGCCAGCCCGATACCGCCGGCCTGGTGCTGCTGTGGCAGGTGGCGCTGTCGGGCGACCTGTCCTGCACCCGCCTGCACGCGGAACGCGAAGGCGTGCAGGCGCTGGTCGACAAGCTGCTGCGCTGGTACCCGCCCGGGCACGAGGTGATCCTCTACGAAGCGGCGCGACTGCCGATCGAGGCCCCGCGCACCGACCGCCTCGCCCTGCGCGACCTGCCCGCGGCGCATTACGTGGAATACACCACGCTCGTCATCCCGCCACTGGACGAGTTGCGCGACGACCCGGGCCGTGGACCTGGCGCCTAGTAGTTGAATAGGTTGGGGTGAGCTTGCAAACCCCAACTTCCTTCCGCGCCAGGTTCCACGACGTTGGGGTTCACTTCGTTCACCCCAACCTATCTCGCTACCAACCTCCATGCATCCGATTGCATTAGAGCGGTGGGCTCAAGCCCACCCTACGCCGGCTTGCGCGCGGCTTCGACCAGGGCGCGGATCGCCCAGCGCTTCATCTTCCGCGACTCGACGTCATCGAGTTGCAGGACGTCCTTGCACACCACCATGGCTTCGGTGCCGACCACCAACGCCAGGGCGTGCATCAGGTGCTTCAGCGCGACCGGCTTGAACTGCTTGCGCGCTGGCGCCAGTGCGGCTTCGATCAAGGGCGAGCGGCGGTTCTGGCGGGCGGGGACGGCGTCATCGCCGCTGCCACGCTGCAGCGAATGCACCAGCATCGTCCGTAGCTGCGCCTCATTGGCCAGCACCATCTCGTGCAGGGCATCGTCGACCCGTTCCATGCGGGCGACGGCATCCTCGTCCGGGGCGCGCTCGAACAGCGCATCGGCGTCGGGGGTGGCGACGTCGAGGGCGGCTTCCAGCAACAAGGCATCCACTTTCGGGAAATAACGGTAGGCGGTGGCGCGCGAGACCATCGCCTCTTCGGCGATTTCCTCCAGGCTCGGCTTGCGGCCCTGCCGGACCAGGCGGGTCGCGGCCTGCAACAGGTCCTTGCGCGTGCGCCGGCGCTGGTTGGGCCGGCCTGCGGTCGCAGTGTCCACCGGCTCAGTCCTGCGGCAGCTGACGCTGGATCGCGCTCACGTCCAGCCAGACCTGTTCGCGACTGATGTCGCCGCTGGTGGCGAACTCCATGACATGCAGCAGGCGGAACTCGAGCGGGCGATTGCGGCCTTCCAGGCCGAACGGCCGGCCCGACGCGCGGCCGCGCCACAGCGATTCGTCGACCAGGAAGTTTTCGCCATACAGGCGACGCAGGCTTTCGGCCTTGCCGTCGGAGAGGTCGGCGAAGAGGTGTTCGTAGAAGCCGCGGGCGGCTTCGGGGCCGTGGGTCGGACCGGTCGGGAAACCGACGATGTCGTGCTCGACATCCGGCGCCAGCGTGGTCAACACACCGTCCGCGTCATCGCGGGCCTCGAAGCTGAAGTGTTCGTCGAGTTTCTGGTCCATCCGGGTACGGCTGAGGCTCATGGTCGGGGGCTCCTGAGTAGGTAGGGACGGGATCTTAATGAGATATTTGTCTCATTACAATATCCGTATCGCATATCCGACGAACGGTGGGCAGGCGCAGGGCGGCCTTGGCCCACCGCCGCCGGGCATTCGGATTGAACGGGCATCGGAACAAACGGCGGCGGGCTTGAGCAAACAGGATGGGATGGGCTTGCGAACCCCAACCTCCTTCCACATCGGACTCCGAAGCGTTGGGGTTCACTGCGTTCACCCCAACCTGCCTTACTCGCAGCCTGCTACCCGCCGTCGTCCCGCACACGCTCCACGCGCTGGCGATACGCACTTACGTTGTCGCCATCGATGCTCGTCGCCTGCGTGCCGTTGTTCTCGCCGATCTTCTCGTCAGTGCCGGTCACCGGCTGGGCCTCGACCGCGGTTTCGCGTTCGAAGGCGTGCGATTTGTCGGTGTTGCGGTAATACCGGTACAGGGCCCAGTACAGCCCGGCTGCACCGGCCGGGCCGAGTGCAAGCAGCCAGAGTCCGCCGTCGTCGCTCATGACGAGTTCCCCAC
>JBOHXX010000004.1:30000-41344 GCA_050737675.1 Pseudoxanthomonas sp. | reverse complement strand
ACCTGGACCTGATCGCGGCCAATCGCGTCGGCGTCGCGGATGGCGGCTTTGAGAGTGACCAGAACGCAATGACCGCGTTCTGGCAGGACGGCGAACGGGTGTTTGCGCCCGGTCCCAAGACCCGGCTCGCCGACGAACTGATCGACCTGATCGTGGAGCGCCTGGACGCATGAGCGCTCCCGCCACCCAGGCCATCGAGGTCAAGTTGCTGGATCCGCGTTTCGGCGATGAATGGCCGCTGCCGGCCTACGCGACCGCCGCCAGCGCGGGCATGGACCTGCGCGCTGCACTGGAGGCGCCACTGACCCTGGCGTCGGGCGATACGGCCCTGGTTCCCAGCGGCATTTCCATCCACCTGGCCGATCCGCACCTGTGCGCGGTGGTATTGCCGCGCTCGGGTCTGGGCCATCGCCATGGCATCGTGCTCGGCAATGGCACCGGCCTGATCGATGCCGATTACCAGGGCCCGTTGCTGATCAGTGTGTGGAACCGCAGCACGGACGCCTTCACCATCCAGCCCGGCGATCGCATCGCGCAACTGGTTGTGCTGCCCATCACGCGGGTAAGCTTGCAGGTAGTGGATACTTTTGCGGATAGCGCGCGTGGCGAAGGGGGCTTCGGCCACACAGGCGTCCGCTGAACGGGGCGACAGGAAATGGCTGAGAACAAATCGGGCAAGTCGCAATCGCCGGCTTCGGACCTGCGGCGTGCGCTGCCCATGCTGGCGGTGCTGTTTGCCTTGCTCGCCCTCTGGCTGGGGTGGAGTGGTGTACGCCAATGGCAGGATGCCCGGCTGGCCGAAGGCCTGACCCAGGCGCGCGACTCCGTGCTGGCTTCCGCCCAGCAAACCCTGGATGCGCAGGCCAGGCAACTCGCCGATCGGCTTGCGGCGGCGCCGGTGCAGACCGCCTTGCGCGCCGGCGATACCGCCACCGCAGCCGCGGCTCTCAGCGAAGGCTGGAAAGGCGCGGGCCAGGCGCAGATCCTGCCGGCCGACCTGGATGCGGCGTATTCACCGACATCGCAGGTCGGTTTCAGCAAGCTGGCCTTGCTGGAAGCGGCATTGACCGAAGACAAGCCTCTTGCGCGCGTGGTCCGCGAAGGCCAGCGCAGTGCGCTGGGCGTTGCTGCACCGGCGCAAGGCGGCAATGTTGCCTACCTGAGCCTGCCCTTGGGCGTGCTGACCGATGCCCTGGACCATGCCGACGTCCCTTCCAAGGCCTATGTCGCGCTGCGCCAGGGCAGCTACACCGTGCAACAGAAAGGCAGCGCCAGTCTGGCCGACGCGGCCGAGGCCCTGGCCCGTCCGGTCGGCAAGACCGGCCTGCGCGTGGTTGCCGCCACGCCTGACGGCAGCGAGGGCCCGATGGGCCTGGGCGCCATCGCCAGCCTGGTGGTGGCGTCGATCTGCGGATTGTTTGCCGTGCTGGCCTTGCTGGTGGCGCGCGGGCGCCTGAACCTGCGGTCCCGTGCGAGCGGTAGGGTCGCCGATGACAACGAGCCCACCCTCGGCCAAACCCTGGAACGCGAACCCTTGCCGCAGGCGCCGGTTCGTGAAACCGGCGACAAGGAAACGAATGCGGTGGCCCCGACCGGCAAGCACATCGAAGTGGATCCGGGCATCTTCCGCGCCTACGACATCCGTGGCGTGGTCGGCAGCACGCTGAGCGTGGAAGTCGCCGAGCGCATCGGCCAGGCCATCGGCTCGGTGATGGAAGAACAGGGCCTGGATGACATCGTGGTCGGCCGCGATGGCCGCCTTTCGGGCCCCGAACTTTCAGGCGGCTTGATCGAAGGCCTGCGCAAGGCTGGCCGCAACGTGATCGACATCGGCCTGGCGCCGACCCCGGTCGCCTATTTCGCCGCCTACCACCTGCGCGCCGGCAGTTGCGTGGCGGTCACCGGCAGCCACAATCCGCCCGACTACAACGGCTTCAAGATCGTGATCGGCGGGCAGACCCTGTCCGGCGAGGCCATCACCGACCTGTATGCGCGGATCAGCGAAAACCGCCTGTACCAGACCGCACTGCCCGGCACCCTGGCCGAGCGCGACGTATCGGCCGACTACATCCAGCGCATCGCCGACGACGTGCAAATCGATCGTCGCCTCAAGGTGGTGGTGGATGCCGGCAACGGCGTGGCCGGCGGAATCGCCCCGCAGCTGCTTGAAGCCATCGGCGCCGAAGTCATCCCGCTGTTCTGCGAGGTGGACGGCACCTTCCCCAACCACCATCCCGACCCCAGCGAACCGCACAACCTGGAAGACCTGATTCAGACGGTGAAGCGCTTCGACGCCGACCTCGGCCTGGCCTTCGATGGCGATGGCGATCGCCTGGGCGTGGTGACGAAGGAAGGCGAGATCATCTTCCCCGACCGCCTGCTGATGCTGTTTGCCGCCGACGTGCTGGAACGCAATCCCGGCGCGCTGGTCATCTACGACGTCAAATGCACCGGCAAGTTGCAAAGCTGGATCCTGCGCCATGGCGGCACCCCGCTGATGTGGCAGACCGGCCACTCGCTGATCAAGGGCAAGATGCGCGAAACCGGCGCCGAGCTGGCCGGCGAGATGAGCGGGCATTTCTTCTTCCAGGAGCGCTGGTACGGCTTCGACGACGGCCTGTATTCGGCCGCTCGGCTGCTGGAAATCCTGGCCGCGCGCGCGGAGACGCCCAGCGAGGTGCTGGCAGCGCTGCCCAACGCACTGTCCACCCCGGAGATCAAGCTGCCGGTGGAAGGCAATGCGCACGAGATCGTGGCGCGTTTCGTCGCCAGCGCGAATTTCGAAGGCGCGCGCCTGACCACCATCGACGGCCTGCGCGCTGACTGGGAAGACGGTTGGGGACTGGTGCGCGCTTCCAACACCACCCCGATCCTGGTGCTGCGCTTCGAGGCCGAGAACAAGGAGGCGCTGGCCCGGATCATGGACGACTTCCGCGCCCACCTGGGCAAGGTCGCGCCGGAAGTGAAAGTCACGTTCTGATTTGCAGGGGGCTCGGTCCTCCTTCCCGAATCTGGCGCGTTGCGGAATACCGCGATTGCCAGGAGCGCTGGGCCGAAGGCCCACCCTGCGTTTACCTGGTCTTTGCTTCGGCCATGGCCGTGCCGGCATCCGGGGCCGCGGGCGCCGTTTCGATGCCCTTCAACTCGCGGTAACGGCGGGTGATGTCGGCGATCTCCACGTCCAGTTCCGCGCGCTGCCGCTCGAAACTGGCTTGCAACTGGCGCTGGCGCAACAGCTCGCGGTGACGGCTGCGGATGTTGTCGGCCATCGCCGGCACGACCGGCTTGCCCTCCAGCTCGCGATCGCCCGCGGTCTGCAGCATGGTCACCAGGCCCTCGCGCAGGCTGGTGACGTTGTAGCGCGCGGTGCGGATGCTGTTGTCGACGATGCCGGTGCGCTCGTTGAAGACCCGGCGCAGGTCGTCCTCGCTCTGGTACGACATCAGCATCGCCTGTTCGGTGCGGCGCCGGGTGTCGGCGGCGGCCTGGTCGACCTGGCGCTGCTGTTCGTCGGAAGCGGCTTGCGCGCGCTCCTCTTCGCTCATCGCCCGCGCCACTTCGGCGGTGCGCAAGCCGCTTTTGACACTGATCTCCTCGCGCGCACGATTGACCGCATCGGCCGGCAACGCGTCGCTGCAGACCCGCTGGCCGTTCTCGTTCCAGCAATACAACTTCTTGACCGGCGCGCCGGCTTTCTGCGCTATCGCCGGCGAGGCAATCGCGGCGCCCAGCAGTAGCAGCAGCAATGGATTCTTGTGCATGTCCGGCGACCCCTCGCGCTCAGTCCGATGAACCGCTGCCATAACTCGCACGATAGGCAAGCAGGCGGTCGCGGTGGGTGACAAGTTCAGCGCTTTCGCCAGCGAAAGCAAGCAGGTCGTGGAGGTTGGCGACCGCGATCACCGGCACGCCGGTTTCCACGGCCACGGCCTGCGCGGCGGAGCGGCGGGTTTCCGGGGCGCTGCCGGCCTCGCCCAGGACTTCCTGGCGATCCAGCGCAACGACTATCCCGGCCACGCTGCCACCACCGGCCTGGATGAGGCCCAGCGCCTCGCGGATGGCGGTGCCGGCGGTGATCACGTCGTCGACGATCAACACCCGGCGTTCTTCCAGTGGCGCGCCGATCAGCATGCCGCCCTCGCCATGGGCCTTGGCTTCCTTGCGGTTGAAGGCCACCGGCAGGTCGCGGCCGCGGCGCGAGAATTCGCAGGCCAGCGCCGTCGCCAGCGGGATGCCCTTGTACGCGGGGCCGAACAGCAGGTCGAACTGGACCCCGGAGGCTTCCACCGCATCGGCGTAGCAGGCGGCCAGTTCCGCCAGCCTGGCGCCGCTGTCGAAACGGCCGGCGTTGAAGAAATACGGGCTCAGGCGACCGGACTTCAGGGTGAATTCGCCGAAGCGCAGGGCCTGGGAATGCAGGGCCAAGTGCAGGAAGCGGCTGCGGTGATCGCTCATGGGCGTGTTCTGCGGTGGGATGCCGGCAAGCCTAGCCCAAAGCTGTCGCGGCCGGCCACTCCGCGGTGCATCCCTGCATCGCAGTCCGCGCACCGCAGTTCGTGCACAATCGGGCTTTGACCTACGACCGACGTGTCCATGCGAATCATCAGTTTCAATGCCAATGGCCTGCGTTCTGCAACCAGCAAGGGGTTCTTCGACTGGTTCGCGACGCAGGACGCCGACGTGCTCTGCGTGCAGGAAACCAAGGCCCAGGAACACCAATTGACCGGATCCGAGTTCCTGCCTGCCGGCTACAAGGCCTGGTTCCGCGACGCCAGCACCAAGAAGGGCTACAGCGGCGTGGCGATCTACAGCAAGCGCGAGCCTGACGAGGTGCGCACCGCGCTGGGCTGGGCGGAATTCGACGAGGAAGGTCGCTACATCGAGGCACGCTTCGGCAACCTGAGCGTGGTCTCGTTCTACATCCCGTCCGGCTCCTCTGGCGAACTGCGCCAGGGCTACAAGTTCCAGGTCATGGAGTGGCTGGCGCCTATCCTGGAGGAGTGGCGCAACAGCGGCCGCGACTACGTGCTGTGCGGCGACTGGAACATCGTGCGCTCGGCGCTTGATATCAAGAACTGGAAATCCAACCAGAAGAACTCCGGCTGCCTGCCGGCCGAGCGCGACTGGCTCAACGGCTTGTGCATCGACGAAGGCGGCTGGGTCGACGCCTATCGCGCCCTGAACCCCGAAGGCCAGGACTACACCTGGTGGAGCAATCGCGGTGCCGCGCGCGCCAACAACGTCGGTTGGCGGATCGACTACCAGATCGCCACCCCGTCGCTGCGCGACAAATTGAAAGCTTGCTCCATCCACACCGCGACGCGGTTTTCGGACCATGCACCGTTCATCGTGGACTACACCCTTTGAGTCAGGCCACGGCGAAATCCGGACGTACCGGTTGGCGGCTGGTGCTGGCCAACCTGCGCCAGCCCAAGGTGCTGGTGATGCTGCTGCTGGGTTTCAGTTCCGGCATTCCGATCTACCTGGTGGGCAACACCCTGGGCTTCTGGATGCGCGAGAACGCCATCGAGTTGTCCACGATTGGTTTTCTGTCGTGGGTGGGCCTGGCGTATTCGCTGAAGTTCCTGTGGGCACCGCTGGTCGACAAACTGGATGCTCCGCTGTTCGGCCGCTGGCTTGGCCGCCGCCGCGGCTGGATGCTGCTGTCGCAACTGGTTGCGGCCGTTGCGCTGGTCGGCATGGCGCTGGTGCAGCCGCGTGAAGGCGAGCTGGTGCTGGCGGGCTTCGTCCTCGACCAGTTGCTGGTGTTCGGTGCGCTGGCGCTGGTGGTGGCGTTCGCCTCGGCCACCCAGGACATCGTGATCGACGCCTGGCGCATCGAGAGCGCCGACAGCAACGAGCAGCAGGGGCTGCTGACTTCGACCTCGACCCTGGGCTATCGCGGGGCGCTGCTGGTCACGGATGCGCTGATCCTGATCTTCGCGGCGAATATCGGCTGGTCCGCGTCGTACGAAATCATGGCGCTGCTGCTCGGCGTGGGTGTCGTGGCCACACTGATGGCGCGCGAACCGGCGTCGTCGGTGCTGGCTGCGGCGACGCCGCATCCGGCATTGTTCACAGCGCAGGGCCTGTTCGACGCACTGGTCGGGCCGTTCGTCGCGTTCTTCCGCCAGCACGGCAGCTGGGCCCTGCTGATGCTGCTGACCATCAGCCTGTATCGATTGCCCGATTTCGTGATGGGGCCGATGGCCAATCCGTTCTATGCCGACCTGGGAATCGACAAGGAAACCGTCGGCGCGGTACGCGGTTCGGTCGGACTGGTCGCCACCATCCTCGGCATTGCAGCCGCCGGTCTCGGCGCGGTGCGCTTCGGCTTCGTGCCAACGCTGCTGGCCGGCGCGGTGCTCGGCCCGGGATCGAACCTGGCGTTCGCCTACCTGGCCCTGCATGGCGCCGACGAAGGTGTGTTCGCCGCGGCCATGATCATCGACAATTTCTGCAGCGGGTTCGCCGGCGTGGCCCTGGTCGGCTACATGTCCAGCCTGACCAACATCGGCTACACCGCCACCCAGTACGCGTTGCTCAGTTCGTTCTATGCGTTGCTCGGCAAGATGCTGAAGGGCTTCTCGGGCGTGGTGGTGGAACACCTGGAGACGGGCAGGACCCTGCTGGAGGCGTATTCACTGTTCTTCATCGGCACGGCCCTGGTCGGCATTCCCGCGTTGTTGTTGTGCATACGCCTCACCATGCGCAACCATGGTCCCGGCGACGGAACCACGCAGCGGGAGGCCACATGACCGACATCGTGATGAAGGACATAGACCCGGTACTGGCCGACCGCATCCGTCGGGTCGCCGAGGCGCGGGGCTGGAACATGCACGACACCCTGTTCCATCTGCTCGAGCAAGGGCTGTTCATCACCGAGGCCGAGGTGCGCAGCGGGTTCAACGACAGGGAAGTGGACGTGC
Organism: Pseudoxanthomonas sp.; assembly: GCA_050737675.1. Classification (GTDB taxonomy): domain Bacteria; phylum Pseudomonadota; class Gammaproteobacteria; order Xanthomonadales; family Xanthomonadaceae; genus Pseudoxanthomonas_A. The sequence goes on along the minus strand of JBOHXX010000004.1, from coordinate 34,415 downwards.
TTTCCGCTGCGATCTCCGCGTTGAAGGACGTGCCGCAAGGACACGGCTTCTGATCGGTCAGGCCGGGTAGATCGCGCCGAGTACCCGCAATCCTTTTGCTCCGGTCACGCCAGGCAGGTTGCCGGGCCGTCCGGCCAGGGTTTCCCGCGCCAGCCAGGCGAAACCCATGGCTTCCACGTAATCCGGATCCAGCCCGTGGGCCGCCGTGGACTCCACGATCGCCCCCGGCATGCGCGCCGAGAGCCGCGCCATCAATGCCGCGTTGTGGACCCCGCCACCGCAGACCAGCACGCGCGCCGTGTCCGCTTGCGTGGCTTGCAGGGCATCGGCCACGGTGATCGCGGTCAGTTCCAGCAAGGTTGCCTGCACGTCAGCGGGACGCAACGCCACATCGCCCAGCCGCGATTCCAGCCAGGGCAGGTGAAACTGTTCGCGCCCGGTACTCTTGGGCGGCGGCAGGGCGAACCACGGATCGTCCAGCAACTGCGCGAGCAAGTCCGCATCGATATTGCCGCTGGCGGCGAACGCGCCATTGGCATCGTAGGGCTGGCCGAGGTGGCGTTCGCACCACGCATCCATCAGCGCATTGGCCGGTCCGGTATCGAAACCGCGCACGGCGCCAGGTTCCTGGCCAGCGTGTTTCGGAAGCAGGGTGAAATTGCCGATGCCGCCCAGGTTGAGTACCGCGCGATCTTCATCCCGGGAACGCAGCATCGCTGCATGGAATGCCGGCATCAGCGGCGCGCCATGGCCGCCGGCGGCGATATCACGGCGGCGGAAATCGGCGACCGTGGTGATGCCGGTGCGTTCGGCGATGACATTGCCGTCGCCCATCTGCCAGGTGAAGGCGGCCTTCGATTCGGGCCGGTGGCGCACGGTTTGTCCATGCGAACCGATCGCGCGGACTTCGCTAGGATCGATCCCGGCCTCTTCGATGGCTCGCGTGGCGACGTCGGCGAAGGTGCGGGCCAGGATCGTGTCCAGTTCGCCCAGTTCGTCCAGCGATGCCGCGCCGCCGCCCTGGCCCAATGCGATCAGGCGCGCACGCAGGACGGAATCCCAGGGATAGGTACGGCCGAAGACCAGTTCGCAATCCGGCTCGAAACGCACCAGCGCGGCATCGATGCCGTCGGCGCTGGTGCCGGAAATCAGGCCCAGGTAGAGCTGGGCGGGGTGGTCAGGCATGCTTTGGCCGGGAAGGAGGCGATGGATTTCGGAGGCCAAGCATCGCGCCCCACGCCTGCGCCCACAAGGGCGCAATCGTATGGATCAGCGCTTCTTGGTGGTCAGCGCGGTGGCCAAGGCGGTGCGGGTCGGCGTCGGCGCCTGGTCGACGTCGGCGTAGATGATGTTTTCCACCGTGCGGATCCGTGCCAGCGCATTGGCGGTATAGGTGCGGAACGAAGCCAGTTGCGCGCCGGCCAGTGGTTCCGGCGGCGGCATGGTGATCGACAGAGGGTTGCGGTGCACGCCGTTGACCCGGAATTCGTAATGCAGGTGCGGGCCGGTCGCCATGCCGGTGGAGCCGACGTAGCCGATCACCGTGCCCTGGGCGATGCGCTGGCCGACCCTGATCTTGCCGAAACGGGACATGTGCCCGTACAGGGTGGTGTAGCCGCGGCCATGGTCGAGGATCACCACATTGCCGTAGCCGTTCTGCCGGCCCGCGAACTGCACCCGCGAATCGCCCGCGGCCATGATCGGCGTGCCGGTGGAAGCGGCGTAATCCACGCCCTTGTGCATGCGCATCTTGCCCAGGATCGGGTGCTTGCGCGCGCCGAAGCTCGAGGTGAGCCGCGCATACGGAATGGGCATGCGGATGAAGGTCTTTTTCAGCGGGCGTCCCTGCGCGGTGAAGTATTCCGGCTTGTCGCCGGGACGCGCGTAACGAAAGCCGGAATGCAACTGGCCATCGACGGTGAAGGTCGCCGCCAGCACCGGACTGGTGCTGACCAGCTCGCCTTCGCGCCAGGTCTGTTCCACGACCACGCTGAAGCGGTCATCGGCGTCCAGGTCGGAGTCGAAGTCGATGTCGTACTTGAAGATCTCGTCGGTCATCGAATTGATGTTGGCCGCGGTCAGGCCGGCCTTGCGCGCCGAACGGTTGAGCGAGCGCCCGACCTTGCCGCTGAGCACCACGGTGCGGGTGGTGGTTTCGCGGGCGACCACTTTTTCCTTGACCTTGTCGCCGTCCAGCGTCAGTTCGACGCGATGGTCGGCGTCGCGGTCATAACGAAGGCTGCGCAGTGCGCCGGCGACCGGTAGATCGAAAGCCAATTCGGTACCGGGCTTGAGCCGGGTCAGGGCGGTTTTCGCATCGGCATTGTTGAGGATGCGCTGCAGGGTTTCCTTGGGGATGCCCAGTTCCTTGAACAGCGACGACAGGGTCTGTCCCGGCTTCACCTTCACTACTTGCCAGCTGTCGCCGATCACGCCGGCCTGGCGCGTGCTGGATAATTCGGGCAGGTCCAGGCTGAGCACCGCGTGCGGCTCGGCGACCGGCACCTGCATCACCGTGGAGAAACCGGGCACGATGGTCGCGACCATCACCCCGATGGTGGTGAACAGGCTGGCGTGTATCCACTGCCGACGCGTCCACTGCCTTGCCGAGAGGTGCGCCCTCACTTGATGATGCAGCGCGGAGTCACGGAGGATCTCCAGGCGTTCCTTGAAACGCTGCCTGCGGCCGGGGCCGTCAACGTGGTTGTGCATCTAACGGACTTCCCCGGGCCCAAGACGGCGAGCCCAATCGCGGTACCATAAACACACGAAATGTTCGCGTCAAACCATTGAGTCAAATAGCTTTTCTGACTGGCGTCACGATTAACTTTGGTTTAACTTCAGGTTTATCTTCGTCAGCAAGTTCTTGCGCCTGTTCATAAATTGGAAACCCAGCCCTTGCCCCACACAGCAGCACTCGAACTGATCGCCCGCGGCGCGGACGAAATCCTCAAGCGCGAGGAGCTGGAAATCCGGCTCGCCGCCTCGATGAAAAGCGGCGGCCGACCCCTGCGGATCAAGGCCGGGTTCGACCCTACCGCCCCGGACCTGCATATCGGCCACACCGTGCTGCTGAACAAGATGCGCCAATTCCAGGACCTGGGGCACCAGGTGATTTTCCTGATCGGCGACTTCACCGGCATGATCGGCGACCCCACCGGCAAGAACGTGACCCGCAAGCCGCTGACCCGCGAGGACGTGGAAGCCAACGCCCGCACCTACGCCGACCAGGTATTCAAGGTCCTGGACCGCGACAAGACCGAGCTGCGCTTCAATTCCGAATGGTTCGGACAGATGTCCGCCGCCGACATGATCAAGCTGGCCGGCCAGCACACCGTGGCGCGGATGCTGGAGCGCGACGACTTCGCCAAGCGCTACGCCGCCCAGCAATCGATCGCGATCCACGAATTCCTCTATCCGCTGGTCCAGGGCTACGACTCGGTGGCGCTCAAGGCCGACGTGGAGCTGGGCGGCACCGACCAGAAGTTCAACCTGCTGATGGGCCGCGGCCTGCAGGAGCACCACGGCCAGGCGCCGCAGATCGTGTTGACCATGCCATTGCTGGAGGGCCTGGACGGGGTCAACAAGATGTCCAAGTCGCTGGGCAATTACATAGGGATCAATGAGCCGGCGATCGACATGGTGACCAAGACCATGAAGATCGGTGACGAGCTGATGTGGCGCTGGATCGAGCTGCTCAGCTTCGATATCGGGGTAGCCGAAGCGAAATCCCTGCAGGCCGAAGTGGCCGCAGGTGCGCTCAACCCCCGCGACATCAAGCTGCGCCTGGCGCGGGAGCTGACCACCCGTTTCCACGATGCCGGGCAGGCTGAACAGGCCATCGCCGGCTGGCATGCGGTAGTCCGCGGCGAAGGCGATACCTCATTGTTGCCGTTGCAGGACGTCACCGTGCCCGCCGAAGGGCTGCGCATCGCCGCGCTGCTGACCACCGCAGGCATCACTCCCAGCAACGGAGAAGCCACGCGCAAGCTCAAGGAGCGTGCGGTGCGCGTGGATGGTGCCGTGGTCGAAGACCCGCAGACCCATTTCAACCCGGGATTCGAGGGTGTGTTGCAGGTTGGCAAGCGCAACTTCGCCCGCGTACGACTGCTCGCGGGCTGAAGAAACCGGCCAGCACGCAGGGAAAGCAGCGACACGTATAGCTAAGAATCAGTGGTCAGTCTCTGGCTTGGTGTGGGGTTCAAATGCCTGCACCTTGTTATCGATGGCGCCTGGTATTGGTATTGCTGCAAAGCCGGGCTACGTGGAGTCTGGCTGCCACGGACGCTGTTTCCGCAATTCACCACTTATATGGCGTGTCGAAGACCGGACGCTATCGATTCCAGGCGGCCCGATACCGTTGGGTAGCGCTGGCCTACGAGAGGGGCGCTGGAAGCCAGCCTGCGCGTGACGGC